>CAYUBC010000012.1:0-5294 GCA_964442885.1 uncultured bacterium
TTTTGGAGCTGCGGGCATAGCCGAACTAGAAGGGGAAAGCTGGTACACCTTTGGTCGTCGCCAGCTTGGTCTGGATCCCAGCCAGCGGTTTATGACCGAGGCCCAACTGGGGTTTGCCCTGGCTGCTCCAATTTTGCGGCTGGCGGAGGGCCAGCGGCAGGTACGGGTGCTGGCGACCTTGCGCTCAAATCGTCAGACCTTGCCTGCTTCTCAGGGGCTAAGCAGCGCCTTCACGGTGGATCTGAGCGGGGCCGAGGGCTGGCTGGAGCCGGATACGGTTCAAGCCCAGCTCATCCACAACGAGGCAAATCAATCCCTCACCCTGGATATGACCCTGACTCTGGCTGAATCGGCCCCTGCCGTTGTTGCCGTTGACCCAGCCCTCCATGCCGAAGGGCCAATTTCCCCGTGGCCAGTGTTGCGGTGCCGTCTCAACAGCGGCCTGGGCTATTACGAAATTCTGGATGGCCTGACAGTGGCCAGCCTCACCCTAGAGGTGAGCGTTAGCGGCGTTAAAACTCTGGTTGTCCAAAACGGCCAGGGGCAGCTAACGCCGGATCAACCGATGCCGCTGTTTGGCACCCAGCCACGCCTGGGGTCGCCCTTTTATATCGGCAGTTCTGAGGTGTTTAGTAAGCGCCTGACGGCCCTCACGCTCCATCTGGAATGGCAAGATTTGCCAGAGGGCTTGGGGCTCTTTGACCACTACCGAGCCTATTTTGATGCCACGGCGCTGAGATCCGGCCTCACCCTGGGAGAGTTGGAGGCTCAGTTCAGGGGGGATTTTGTCGCCTTTGTGGATCTGCTCTACAACCGCCGCTGGTATTC
The DNA here is from genome assembly GCA_964442885.1 of uncultured bacterium. Lineage (GTDB taxonomy): Bacteria > Cyanobacteriota > Cyanobacteriia > Phormidesmidales > Phormidesmidaceae > Nodosilinea. The sequence goes on from CAYUBC010000012.1 coordinate 829, forward strand.
GCTGCTGCCCAGCGATCGCGCCCTCTTTGAGGCGGCCAGCACCCGCACCATCACTGCTTCTGCCAGTAACTTTACGGCCCTGGCTGCCCAGTTATCCCCCGGAGCCTACGCCCCGCAGCCCCAGCTTCAGACCCTCGACACCTACAAAATTGACACCCAGTTTGGCTTCCTGCGCCTTACCCTGCAAGGCCCCCGACGAGAAGATTCCGGCACCGCCTTTGAAGCCTTTGGCCATCAGATGTTTGCCTCTCGGTATGCTACCCAGGCGATCGCCCTCAGCCGCTGGGATGGCAACCCGCCCCAGCCACCGTTGCCCAACCCACCCCTCACCCCGACCCTGGCCAGCCTCAGTTTGGATTACCAGGCAACGGTGACCTTCGCCCCCGGTAGCATTCAGGGCGAAAATCGGTTTTTCCGCCTGGAGCCCTTTGGCTATGTAGCCGCCTCAGCAACGGCTAGCGCCAGACTGGTGCCAGACCTGGGGACAGGCAGCCTGGCCAAGAATAGTCCGGCCCCTGCCCTGGGCGTTCTTTACATCGGCTTGAGCGGGCTTACTGCCCCAGCCAATGTCTCGCTGCTGTTTCAAATCGACAAGGGCACAGCGGGCACCGCCGACATCCTCAGCCCCACCGCCACGGAATGGAGCTACCTGAGCGGCAACACCTGGATCGTTCTGCCCAGGGCGGCCATTCTCAACGACAGCACCTACGGCTTTCAAGAGCCAGGGCTGGTGGTGCTGGCCATAGGCCGCGATGCCACTGTAGACCACACCGCCATGCCTGCCGGGCAGGTTTGGCTGCGGGCGCTGGTTCGTCAGGCTCCGGAGAGTGCGGCCCGCACCCTGGCGCTTCGCAGTCAGGCGGTGCTGGCTACCTTTACCCCCGCCGATGGCGAGCCATCAGACTACACCGATCATCTCCAGGCTGGGCTGGCGGCTGAAACCATTCAGCGCCTGAAGCGACGGGTGGCAGCCATCAAGACCGTGCATCAGCCCTATCGCTCCGGAGGTGGGCGCACCAGCGAAACCGATGCAGACTTCTTCCAGCGCTGTAGCGAACGGCTTCGCCACCGCCACCGCGCCGTTACCGCATGGGATTTTGAACGTCTGGTGCTGGAAGCCTTTCCAGAAATATTCAAAGTCAAGTGTCTGCCCCACAGCAATGCCGAGGGAGAATCCCAGGCCGGAGACATCGCCCTGGTGGTGGTGCCCGATGTGCGTAGCCTGCCCAGCCTGGAACCCAGGGCTGGCGAGGTGCTGATGCGTCGCATTAATGACTACGTCAACACGGCTCTGGCCACTCCCTTCGCCACCGTCCACGTGATTCATCCGCTGTACGAGCGCATTCGGGTGGATGCGCAAGTGGCCTTTCGGTCGGGATTAGACGCGGGCTACTACGCTGGAGTGCTCAACCAAGACCTGCAGCGCTTTCTCTCGCCCTGGGCCTATGCCGAAGGCGAAGATATTGTGTTCGGCGGCCAGATTTATCGCTCAGAAATTCTGGCCTTTATAGAGGGACGCGACTATGTGGATTACATTACGGACTTTAACCTTTACCACAGCCACAGCAGCGCCAATGCTAGCGGCATTCGGGTTATGACCATTGGGGTGGACTTTTTCATTCGGCCTGATCCAACCCCGCCAATTTCGGCTCAGGCCACCGGCATGACTATTGGCGACACCTTCATCGTTGGCCAGGGCGTTGAAGTGGCTATGGCTACAAAGCCACAATCCATCTTGGTGTCCCACGTTGAGCATCGCATTACCCCCATCAATGTCGGAAAAGAAACCTGTTTTGGAGTCAAAACTCTGGGCATCGGCTATATGGCGGTCAGTCTCGATTTCGAGGTTTCTAAGCCGACATAAATTCAGTGTTCTTGCGTTTCAACATTATTCCATTAACAAACTTCAATCTAGACGTTTTCCAACCTACTGAGGCCCACTATGACACAGCGTAATCGACAGTATTTAATCCAGGAATTTCAAGACGGGGAGCGTCCCTCTGGTCAGGATTTTGCGGATGTTTTTGAGAGCTTTATCAACATTATTGACGATGGCTTAACTGTTGATATTAGTGGCAATGTGGTGTTATCTCAAGGTTTGGTCTTAGGGAATAGCAGCTTAACTCGGGCTGGGGCACTGCGGTTTAATAACAGCCAGGTAGAGTTCAATAATGGTTCAGCCTGGGTAGGGCTAGCCAGCGGTAGTGGTGGGGCCTTTCAACCCATCGGGGCGACTGGGGCTGTGGCCTATAGTGGCGGCAATGTGGGCATTGGCACCTTTGCCCCCACTGGCCCGACCTATCGGTTAGAGGTGAATTTAGAGGGTGGTACGGGCAACAGTAGCCGAGTCAGATTTGGAGCCGCCACTATTTTTGGCACAGGCAATGAGGCATTTTTTGCCCACAGCGGAGTAGCCAACTTAGACACCGGATTTGGCTTTCGCCAGGAGCAAAATGGTCGAGTTCGGATTAACGCACCGCTGAATCAGGGTATCCGGTTTGACCAGGGCGGCAATACACCCCGGCTGGCTATTTCTACTACCGGTAACGTCATTGTTGGGCTGGATCGAGAATTGCCGGGGCGCACCGAGGTATTTCAGGTCAACGGTGCCGCTGTCAAAGCCGCACCGGGTGAAGTGTGGTTAGTAGCCTCCGATCAGCGCGTCAAAGAAAATATTCAGGACTTTGAGAAGGGGTTAGAAACGGTTTTGCAAATTCGTCCGGTGCAATTTGCCTATAACGGCAAGGCGGGCACCATCAAAGGCGCGGCTGGGGTTGGCATCATTGGCCAGGAAATGGAGGCCATTCTGCCGGAGACTATTCAACGGGCCGAGCCAGTCAGCGACCTGGGCAGCGACGACCCGCTACGCATTTACAACGGCTCCGCCCTAATCTACGTCCTTGTCAATGCGGTTAAAGACCTCTCTGCCCAGGTGCAGCAACTCCAGGCCGACCTGGCTCAACTCCGTCAGGAGCGGCCCGGCCTATGACCGACTCGATGCGCATTTCTTCCACTCCTCCTACTCGCCCCAGCCTGAACTACGCCACGCTGAGGGAAATGGGGCTGGCGCTAATTCAGCAATATGCCGGAGAATCCTGGACTGACCACAACGTCCACGACCCTGGCATTACTCTGCTGGAGGCATTCTGCTACGCCATGACAGAACTGGGCTTTCGCATCCAGCAAGACCTGCCGGATTTGCTTCGCAGTGGCGAAGCCTATGCCCTGCCCAATCTGGTGCCAGCTCACCAGATACTGCCATCCGCCCCGGTTACGCTGGTGGATCTGCGCCGAGTGCTGCTCGACCACCCCCTGGTGCAGGAGGCCCAAATTTCCCTTGCTGTGTCTAATTCAGTCACGTTTTACCAGAACCTTGACGCGGCTATGGGGGAAGGTGAGGAAGGTGAGGAAGCGGGGGAGACGGTTCCTCCGCCCCCACCCTTTACCTATACAGTGACGCTTAATGAAAAAATAACGCCCAGCCCGATAACACTGAAGGGGCTTTACGACGTTCTTGTCGCCTTCACCAACCCCGACTGGAACAGCAACACCTACCCCCTCACGGTGTCGGCAGGTTCGCAATCCTATCGTCTGGAGGTTGCTTTGCCCTACTGGGACGACCCGGAAGCGGCCCCCTTTCGCACCGGAGCCATAGCCACTATTGATGCCGTGACTATGCCACTGCTGGGAACAGATGTTTGGCGCGCCCTGGACGAGGCCCAGAGCTATTTTGGGCGCTTGCAGGTCAGCTACAACGGCGGCTCCAGCGTTGAGCTATGGGTGATTTTGCGAATCATTGATGACCTGCCCCAACCCGTAACCGAAACTCCGCTGATTCTAGGGGCTGCCAGAACAACGCTGGAAACTACGAGCCCGGATAGCCCCATTCAGCAGTTCAGCCAGCGGGTTCAAGCTGCCCATAATGGTGCGCTGCAGGTGCAGCACTACGTCGAAAGCTGGCGCAACTTGGGCGAAGTGCCCGTGCGCCTGCAAGTAGCGCGCCAGCAAGAGATTGGAATTCGCGCTCGGATTGAAGTGACGGGCAGCACCAACCTGGAGCAACTGCTGGCCGACATCTTTTTGGCCATAGATTTGGCCCTCTCGCCGCCCACTATCTTTTACAGCCTGGAGCAGCGACAGCAGCAGGGCGCTACCCCAGAAACCCTCTACGATGGCCCGTTGCTGGGGCATGGTTTTCTGGCTGAGAGCGGGACTGAATTGCTGGCCCGCTCCGGCAACCTCTACACCTCAGACATCCTGCGGCTGATTATGCAGTGGCGGGGCGGCTCAGGCACCGATTTGGTAGCCCAGGAAAACCCCACCGGGCGCGACATTGTGGCGGTGACCGATCTGGCCCTGAGCACCTTTGTCAACAATCGCCCAATCACCACCGATGCCCAAGACTGCCTGCGCCTGGTGGATATGCAGCGGTATCGGCCACGGCTGAGTTTGGCTAAATCGCGGAT
>CAYUBC010000012.1:5304-15646 GCA_964442885.1 uncultured bacterium
TGTCCGCAACGGGCTAGACATTCCCTACAGCCTCAGGCAGGCGGAGGAACGAATTACCCAGGGCCGCCAACAGCAAAACGCTACCCGGTTGCGCCAGTTTTCTCCGGTGTGGCCGGTGCGGCTGGGGGATAGTTTGCCCATTGATGACTATTTTCCGTTTCAAAACGACTTGCCCCGCCTCTACGGCGCTGGGGAAACCGGCGGGCTGGATAGTGCTGACCCCACGGTACGGGCGCGATCGCTGCAACTGAAAGGCTATCTGCTCTTGTTCGAGCAATTTCTGGCGGATATGACCGCTCAACTCAGCCACATTAACCAGATTTTTTCTGCCGACGCTGGCACTACAACCACCTACGTTACCCGTCCCCTGTTTGACATTCCGGGCACCGAGCAGCTTCTTAAAGGCTTTCCTCGCCAGCCTGGGGAAACCTGGGCCAGCTACCAGGCCGATCCAAACAATCCCTATCGGCTGGCTTTGCAGTCGGCCGCAGAGGCTCCCACCCAGTTCTTAGATCGCCGTAACCGCATGCTCGACCATCTGCTAGCCCGCCAGGGAGAAGACATGGTTACCTGGGCACAGGAGTTACACCGCTGGGCTCAGACAGATCTAACGGAGGCGCTGGCCGACACGGTGCTTAGCCCTGAGCAACGACTGACCGCCCAGGAAACCCGGCGGCAGCAGGTCAACGCTCAGCTCATTTACGACAAGGCCAATTTTTTGGCGGCAGCTCCGGCCATCAACGCGGCTCGCTTGCAGGCATTTGGTCAGCCGCTGCGGCGCTTTCCCGACCTGGTACGGGTTGAGCCCGTGGCTGAAACCTTTGTCTGGGAAACTATCCTGGCTGGTGAGGTGTCCCTACGTGCGGTGACTGGGGCAGATACCGAAGCCGGGGCGATTATGGCCGCAGAAGAAGCCGCCGTGCTGGCCGCACAGCCCAGGTATTACAGAATCCTCAATGCTGGCGGTGGGCGCTGGCGCTACCAGCTCACCACAACGGCCAATAGCGCTTCCCCTACTCCCCGCCTGGTGGCAGAAAGCGCCCGCACCTGGAGCAGCCAGAGCGCTGCTGAAAACGCCAGAGATCAAGTAGTTTCCCAATTAGCGACCCTGCGGTTAGAGGCTTCCCTGACCGCTATGGAGCGCCGCATTGCCTACTTAACGGGAATTCGCCGCCAAATTCGGCAGCCGCTCATCGTCCCCCCAGACGACTACTTTGAAATCTATGATGAAGTCGATGATGACAGTGCCATCGAGAAGCGCTGGCGGCTCTGGGAACAGCCGAACCAATCCGGCGCAGTGCTGCTCAGCAGCGTGTTTAACTTTGCTAATGAGGATGAAGCCGCCGCCATTGCCCAAGCCCAGGCATCAATTCAGCAGGTGCTCCGCTACGGGCTGGATCGATGGAACTACCACATTTCCCCGGCTGGAGCCAACTCCTTTAATGTTGAGCTGCGCCATCCCAACGGCACTCAGTTAGGGTTACGAAATGCTCCGGTAACTACCGAAGCCGCCGCCCTAGAGCGCATTAACCAAACCCTCGGCCATCTCTACCGGCATTACAGCGCCGAGGGATTTCACCTCGTCGAGCCCATCCTCCTGCGGCCCCAGGCTGGCCCAGATCCTGCTGTTCCTAATAGCGGTGACCTATTCTTGACGATTCCAGCGGCTTTGGCCTGGGAGCCAGACCCCTACAGTCATCAGCTTTCGCTGGTTTTTCCCTCCGGTTATGGGCGCGATTTTTCTGCCGAGGCCAGCGACCCAACCGCGCGCCGAAACGTGCCACCCCATCGCTTTCGAGATTTGGAGTTTCGCCGTCATGTGGAGGGCATCGTCCAGCAGACCTGCCCGGCCCATCTCCGCCCCACCCTCTACTGGGTGGATCGTCAGGATCCCAGCATTCCTACCGAGTTTCCTGCCCTCACCCCTGATGCCAACATTAGCTTTGACCAGTTTGAGGCGATTTATTTCACCTGGCTGTCCACCCAGCTCATCCCCGGTGCCGAGGACGAGGCGATCGCCCTGGCCCGCAACCAGCTCATCCTGGCGTTGAATGCCCTGGCCCGTCAGTCATCCATGCCCTAGCCGCTTACCGAGGTCTACCCCATGCCCAACTCCACCCATCGCATTGTTCGCCAGGTGCTAGAGCTAGACTTTGGCTCCACCGAGTCGTACATCGACCTACAGCAGCAGGCCACCCAGGTGCTACGCAACCAGGGCATGGCCGCAATGGAGGCCATCTTTAACCAACTGGTTGGCCCCCATCAACAGGTGCGATTAGAGCGGTTAGAGATTGACCTGGGAACGCTGAGCGGCCCTAACTGGCCAGAACAATTTACCCATCAACTGGCCAAGCAGCTAGAACTCGGCCTGGAAGAGGCCCTTCGCGCTTCGACTTCGCCAACCTCCGCCCAGACTACCCCCCCCGAAATCAGCCTATTCCAACAGCTCCTGTTTGTCTGCCAGCAGGGCCGCCTGCCCTGGTGGGGTCGTAAGCCTGGGCCGCAGTGGCTAGACACGCTGCAAACGACCATGTCCCTCAGCCAATGGCATCAACTGGCAGACCTTCTCCAGCGAGATAACCGGGCCTTGCGGCGGCTGGTCTACACCGCCAGCGACGATTTTCTACAAACGCTTCTAGAACGCCTGGTGGCCGTGCCTGAAGCCGCTAGAGTACAGAGGCTATTGACCCCAGCCCACTGGCCCGCTGCTGCCCATAACCAATGGCGTGAGCAATTTTGGACAACGGTTTTAGGTCATTTCACGGCCAATACCCAGGAATCTGCCCACAGATCAGGATCAGCCCTGATGCAACAATTGTTAGCGGCACATCAGCGCCTTTATCTTGCCTATCCACCGCCGCGGGAGGGAGAGGCCGCCGCCCGACCGTCAGGTGAGGCCAGGTCAACAACCATTCCCAAACTTCCCTCGCCCTGGCAAACCTGGGTAGACCAGGCCAGTCCATCCTTACGGCTAGAGTCTGTTGCTAACCCCGACTTCAGGCAAAACACCTCGACAGCTCAGGACAACAGTCTCAACCCATCCTTGCCTCAACCGCCAGCCGCTGCGATGGAGGAGCGCACAGCTCAAAACCATCTAAACCGTCCCGCTGATCCGCCAGCCGCAGCCTCCCTTCAGCCTGCCAACCCCTTGCCCCAGGGAGCCAATGACTCCAGGCAGGGCTCTGCACCACGGGATTTACAATCGCCTTCCGACCCCTATTACCCCGTTTCTCCGGTTACCGAATTGCAAACCCAGCCCGGTCAAGAGGCTATTTACATCGAGGGGGCTGGCCTGGTGATTCTCCATCCATTTTTGCCGGAGTTGTTTCGCAGTTTGGATTTGCTGAGCGATCGCCAGTTTCGCCATCCCCAGGCCCAGCGCCGGGCCGTTGCCCTGTTGAGCTACTTGACCTTTGGCGATCTGGTCATTCCGGACTATACCCTGCTGCTGCCCAAACTGCTGGCCGCCTGGGCCTGGGTAGAACCGCTGCCGCCCTACGACCTCACGGAGGAGGATCGGCTGGCCTGCGACGAACTGCTGGCTGCTGTACTGCGTCACTGGAGCGCCCTCCGAAGTAGCTCCGCCGACTGGCTACGAGACGCTTTTTTCTGGAGAGACGGCAGGCTAACCCCTGTAGACCAGGGTTGGCAACTCACCATCGAGCGCCGCGCCCAGGATGTTCTGCTCAGCCATTTGCCCTGGGGCATCGGCGTTATCCATCTGCCCTGGATGGCCGATCAGCTTTATGTCAATTGGATAAGTTAGTGCGGAAATTGCTTAATTTCCTCGGAATGTGTCTATATCGCTGCATGAACTCCTGTTGCTTGAAATTTCCAGCTGAAGTGATGAATTACTTGTTTTATTGACCTATCTGTTGAGTATCTAACGATGAGAAACGCCATTCATGTCCAATTGCGAAAAGTCCGCCAGCTGGGCTGGGCTGGTCTATGTTCAATCCCGATTTGCCTATTCCTTTTCATCCAGCCAGCAGCGGCAGCCCCTCAGGATATTGACTTTGGCGCGGCTGGAGATTGCCCTGCCGTGGCCAATCCACTGTTCGATATAGATGCTTCTGTGGGTGAGCCGGTCGGTTCATCTATCACGGTTCTCAACTCCCCTGCTCCCACTATTAGCTGGAGCTTTGACCTGGCCCCCACACCTGTTGCTCCGTCACCCCCCTGCGCTGGCGGGCCTAATTCCTTCACCTGTAGCAACACCACCATAGCCATTCCACCAAGCGTCCCAGGAACTAATGCTCAGGTAGCATCGGATGAGGCTAACCCGGCTGGCTTATACTTGTTCGACTTAGCGGCTCAGGCGGGTGCTTCCCAATGCATTCGCCCCTACCGCCTGGATATCACCGCAGCCGATCTCCCCTTCGATGTTGGCTTTGTGCTGGATCGTTCCGGCAGCATGAGTTCCAAAGCCAATCCCAGCAACCCAGCCGCCACCGCCAGCCGTTGGGATGTGCTGAAGGACACGGTTACCCACTTGGCTGGCAACCTGGTGACCTTTAACCAGGCCCACACCTCCCCCGCTACCAATAACGTCAGCCTGAGCCTATTTGCCACCAACGTGATTGGCAACACCGTTTTACCGGCTAATTTAACCAGCATCAATGGCTTCCCGGCCCCACCTGCCGCCAACAACCTGCCCGAACAGGTGGGTGAAGAGCTAAACCAGGCTCCCAGCGGCTTGACCGCTATGGGCAGTGGGCTAAAAGCCGCCCTGAACGACTGGAGCGCTGCCCTGCCGGTGCCCGTTGATGCCTCAAAGGCGCGGGTAGTGGTGCTGATGACCGATGGCGACCAGAACCGAGATCCTAGAATTAACCTGAACGGGCGCGGGTTTAGTGATGGTACTGCAATTAACCCCAGCTACCCGGCAGGCAACGGGTCGGTGAAAATCATTACCATTGGCATCGGCACCCCCAGCGGTGATACCCAAACTACGCTGCAAAACATCGCCTCTGAAAATCGTGGCAACTACATTTCTACAGCGGATGGCCAGGCATTTACTGACCCTGACAATATTAGCTGGACTGGCACCATCAACAATGCCTTTGAATATGCCATTGCCCCAGCTCTGAGCGGTAATAGTCCGTTGATGGTGGCTTCCTACGGGGGCACGCTCACTGATACCCCAACGGCATTACCAGAATTTGATATCAACTTCAACCTCAAACGGCTGTTGATTGACTTTTCCTTTGATCGCAGCTTTAAGCGCCGTGAGCTAGAACAAATCCTCAACGGGGTTCACATCTATAAAGATGGTGAAGACATTACCGATTATTTCCAGCCGCAAATTACTGGAGAGTTCACCAGTTGGGCCACGCTCGTCACGGATTTCGCCCTATCTAATCAGAAGGAAGCCATTGCTCAAATTCCCTCTGAGGGCCGATATCTGATCAAAATTGTCAAGCCTGAAAATATCAAAGATGTTAATTTCCAGGCTTTTCCCATTGCCGATGATGCTCACCTGGATGCCACCTGGGGCATTAGCCCGGTGCCGCCGCAGGTAAATCAACCCTTCAAAATTTTGACAGAATTGACATGGCGAGGTCAGCCCATCAAAGATGCCCTGGTTGAAGCCTATATTTTGGAACCAGGCCAATATGTGGGTGATTTTCTAGCTAGAAATCCGCTAATTGTTGACCTGGCTAAGGATCAGAGTGATGCCGGATCTCCTGGTTATCAAAAGTATCTCTACCTGCTAGAAAATGACCCTGACTTCCTGAAACAACTAGAGTTTCAGCCCAAGAAAATTCAGCTTAAGGATCAGGGTAATGGCACCTATGCTGCCAGCCACACTATCCGAATGCCAGGCACGGGCCAAATTTTCATTCGGGTTCTCGCTAAGGATCCTGAACTGGGCACACCCATCCAGCGCCTACTATTCCAAAGCATTTACACCCAGGTAGGAGACATTAATCTCGGCGCGTCATCCATTACGACTCGCGTTGATGACGGCACGGTGTTGATTAATTGGCGGCCTGTAACGGTGGGCGATCTTTTCGTTGGCCCCGGTAATGCCAATGGCATCAGCATTGTTGGTGCAGAACGTACCCGAATTGTTGATAACCAGGATGGCAGCTACGATATGACGCTCTTTGGCGTTAACCCTGAGTCTAGAATCTCCATTAGCTTCTTAGGTAAGGAGCTTTATCGTGGCCCTGCTGGTGAATTTGGCCAAAAACCACAATCTACCTGCACAAGCTGGTTCTGTCGGGTGCGAGAGTGGGTTACGAAGTTCCCTCGTAGAAACTTCAACGTTCGGCTCTAGTCAGTAATCGGTAGCCATCTGGATTCAGCAAAAAATCTAGATGGCTACCTACATCACCCTCAACTCCCATGCTTCGCACTCGCGCTTCTCAAAATTCGGCAGCCCATCATTCCGCCCATCGGTCTTTTTTCCAAAAAGGATCTCTAAGGAATCCAATACGTCCCTTTTTCTCGATTCCCTCCAGGCCAATGCTACAAGCCCAACTAGATACGCCTCAACTACAACGCCAAGAGAGCACAGAAAGACGCTCTGGCACTACAGTGTTGTCGCTATTTGCCTCAGGCTACAGCAGAAATTACAGTACCGATGAGGCAGAAATTCGAGCGGTTGAACATCGTGGCCCCCATGACCCTGAAAACCCAGCTGAAACCTGGTGGCCCACCACAATTGACTTTGAGGCCGCTGCTAGAGCCCACGGCGGCAGAGTAAGGGGAGTAGCCAGCATGAATGACGTGATTGAGAACATTCAACGCCAACGAGGACTCTCTGAGGTGCGGCTGTTTACCCACGGTGCCAGGGGAGAAATTCAGTTTGGTTCTGGCGGTAGGCTAACGCGAGATAGTTCTTTACCCAATCTGTCTTGCTGTTTTGGCACTGGGGGACGCATTATTTTCTACGCCTGCAACGCTGGCTATGATGAAACTTTTTTTCAGGCGTTAGCCAACCAATTACAAGTTACTGTTTGTGGCTTTTCCAGAGGAGTTCGCTGGAGTATTGAATGGAATCCTACTACGAGAGCCATCACATCAAGGGGGCTACATGGTCGCGAGTTGCCCTCACCTGGTATCTGTAGTAGCCCAAGGTCTTAAATATGGAACCGACATCACACCACCGTTTGCCGCCAAGGCAGATTTCTTAGAGTATCTACCGTAGGCTAAGCCATTTCTCAAACAATCAGATGCCGTGGGTTATTGTACTTTGGATTTCTATCAGTTTGGTACTCATCCTTAATTCAGTCCTGTCCTATGTTGCGCGCTCGTTCTCATCCATCCACTCAACCCAGTGCCCCGCGCCGCCCGTTTTTTAGCCGGGTCGTTCGTCAGCAGGCGGCCAGTCCCTTCTTTTCGGGAGCGTCTCCCGTGCAGCGGCAGTGTGCTGACTGTGAGCAGGAACGGCAGGCAACGCCCCTTCAGCCTAAACTCACCGTCGGGCGGGCAAACGACACCTACGAGCAAGAAGCCGACCGAGTCGCTGACCAGGTGGTCAGCACGTTGCCGTCTGTGGGTACAGATGCCATCCAGAGCCAGTTGGAGGCAAACGCTCCCTCAATCACGCCCTTCATCATGCGCCAGGGTAACGAGTCAACAGTCGCACCCTCGCCCCAGGTTGAGAAGGGGATTCAGCAGTCCCGTGGCAGCGGCGATGCCCTCGCTCCTCCTCTGCGCCAATCTATGGAGCAGGCTTTTGGAGCTGATTTTAGTGGCGTCCGACTGCACACCAATAGTGAAGCCAGTCAACTCAGCCAGTCCTTAAACGCACGGGCTTTTACGACTGGTCAAGATATTTACTTTAAGCACGGAGAATATCAGCCCGATAGCTCACAAGGTCAGCGATTGCTGGCCCATGAGTTGACCCATGTGATTCAACAAACTGGGGCCGAGAATAGCCACCATCCTATTCAACGTTGGCAGGTAGGCACAGCCCCTGCTCCTGCCGGTTGGGATGTAGTTACTGATCCTAACCATTTACGTCGCTTAGCGCAGGCTGAACAGATTGTGCGTGGCGTATTAGCCAGTCGTAACTGCCAAAATTACTTCCGTGATAATTGCACCAATGGGGCCGGTGCTAGGGCCTTACAACAGGCTTTTGATAATGCCCGTGTGTACCTCAATCCAGTAGACAACAACGTATTTGGAGAACAATCTGGAACCTCTCCCAATATTGCTTTCAACCTGCGGGCATTCCGCATTGGTCGCTTTATGATGGCCTCCACCCTATTACATGAAATGTTTCATACCTGCGATCCAACCTTTGACGCGCAGGATGAATTGGATGCCGAAAATGCCGTCGAAACCTGCCGACTTCACACGCCCTGGATTGATGTCGTATCGCCCCGAAGTGCGGCAGTGGGTAGCCGCATTACAATTAGGGGCTGGGGATTTGGCCCCACCCAGGGCAGCACTGACGAAGTGCGGATTGGGGGTATTTCAGCCACGGTTGTAAGCTGGACGTTTATGACCGATAACTCGTCACGAGTGGAAATTGTGGCCGAGGTCCCAGCCGGGGTATCGGGCAGTGGAGTCACTATTGTTAACAACGGGGTAGTCAGTAATTTTGCGCGATTTACTGTAGTCTAGGGTGCTGATAGTTATGCTGCGAACCCGTGCTCAAACATCACTGACCTCTAGCGCCAAAAGCCAGGTCTTTTTCCAAAAAGGGCAGCCAAGTCAGACATCTGCCTTTTTTTTCGCAAAGCAGAATACTTTCCAAAACGTTACTGTACAGCCCCAGCAGGAGGTAGACAACCCACCCGAACTAGAGGAAATCCAGCCCCAGACCAAAGTAGCAGAATCGACCATTGCCCAAGCCTCAGTCCCTGAGTCACCTCTACCTCCCGCTGAGCCACTTCCTCTTGTCTTACCACAGGCTAATGGGACGCATCAACCAACCATTCAGGCCAAGTTTACGCTGGGGAAACCCAATGATTCCTACGAGCAGGAGGCTGATCGCGTGGCTCATCGCGTTGTTGGCGGTGGGTCAGTATCTACGGCCCCGCCGATTCAAGCTGAGTCAACTTATCCCGCCATTACTCCATCTCTTCAATGCGCGCCGCCCACTAATAAAAGCAGCGAATTTGAAGCCGCAATAGCGGGTGCTTCTCAAGCCGCTATCGATGTCACATTTTATAGTGGAGATCCTTTCGATCCTAACTATGAGACATCCAAAACTATAGCAGAAAGCCGATATAAAAAGGGAGAAACTAACTTAGCTGCTCCAATTAGCCAGATTGAAGATATACACACGATTTTGCAAACCTATGCGTACTTAAATGATCTAGTTTCGCCCTCAAGAAAGCAGGAATGGGAGCAGAAGCAAAATTTCTTTTTGGTGCCAGATAATCATCCAGGCTTTGTGCGAAAGATTTCTATTATTGGGCATGGTACAGCTGGTAAAAAGGGGAAAGAACCTTTTTATGGGTTTGGCAGCATAGCCTACAAAACTTCTGAACTGAGAGAGATGCACAGCAATGGATTAAGCTTCTCTCGCTACATGGTCAATAACGGCAAAGTTGTCCTTGAAGGATGTGAAGCGGCAGCAGGCCCACCAGGAAAGCAGTTTTTGCTACAAGTGGGACAGATATTTTTTGGTTCTGGCAAAAAAGGGATTGTCAGGGGCAATACAGGCAAGAGTGTGGGGTTTGCTGGCGAAATGATGGGTGGCGGAGCCATCGAGTTTAATTGGCCAGCTGACTTTATAAACCTGGATATTCCTTGCGATCCGCTTGAGGCGGCAACTAGTGGTTTTATGTGTGTACCTAAGGGCAAGGGATTTGTCTTAGCAGAGGCAAGCACCAGTTCCACTAGTCCTAATTAAGCCGCAGCATTAAACTTAGCATTTAGAAGCTTCATTCCTAACCCTGTTACTATGCAGCGAACCCGCACCCATCGGCCTCTAAATTCTAACCACACCAGCCGACCTTTTTTCTCAAAAAGCTCAGCGGGTCAGGACTCTGCGCCCTTTTTTACTCAGCCAAGTTCAACCTTGAAAGGAGCCGTTCAGGCCAGTCAGGAGACAGAGCAACGGCAACATTTGTTGGAGGAGAGTGAGTCTCAAAATCAGGCTACAGACCAGAAGAACGCCCAATACTCAACTATCGAACCGCCTCCAGCTACGGCTAACCCACCTCCTCCTGACCCACCCACTATTAACAGGATAAATCAACCCACCATCCAGGCTAAGTTGACCCTGGGTGAACCCAACGATTCCTACGAGCAAGAGGCAGATCGCCTGGCTCATCAAGTCGTTGGCGGTGGGTCAGTATCTACGATTCCGCCGATTCAAACTGAGCTAGCCTATCCTGCCATCACTCCGTTAGTCAGACGGCAGCCGGAAGGATCA
>CAYUBC010000012.1:15656-23428 GCA_964442885.1 uncultured bacterium
GGCCATTCACCAGACCCAGGGTAGTGGTCAGCCTCTCCGTCCAACCCTACAGCGCTCGATGGAGCAATCCTTTGGAGCAGACTTTAGCGGCGTTAGAATTCATGCCGATGGCGAAGCCGATCAGCTAAGTCGTGCGTTAAGCGCCCGCGCGTTTACCACCGGGCAAGAGATTTACTTCAAACAGGGAGAATACCAGCCCGATAGCCAGCCGGGGCAGATGCTGTTGGCCCATGAATTGACCCATGTTGTGCAGCAGACAGGCCAGTCAAACTCCACAATTCAGCGTTTCGATGAGGCTGCGCAAGTCGCCTTCGATGCCGAAATGGAGGAGTTAGATAACTTAATTGAGCAGGCAGAAGAAGCCCAAGATAATAGTTCTAGAGCCTACTTTGTGCGTGTTCAAATATTGCTATCGTTTCATAGTAATGAAATCAATACTTTAGAAGATTTCCATCGCGTTAAACATAACGCTGAGGTTGATGCAGGTAATGAAGAGCGCACTATATTAAATAGCTCAGACCAGGTGACGTATCTAAACACAGATGCTTTTCCTGAAACCTGGGCAAGGCGATATTATGATTTACTTCACCTTGTAGACAGAGATGTCGATTCTCTACGCTCTATCTACGAGCAGTTCTATGGGATTGCTATCACTGCATCAGAAAATATTCCTGATGCAATTCTTGAAAAAGGCTTTCCAATTTCCTATGATCAGTTGCGAACGCTCAGGCGATTTAGCTTTCGGATTGGCCTGGCCAGCTCATCCATAGAAGATCATGCTATCAAACAGTTTGCCATAGCTATGCTTCGCTATGGCCGATCTAAATGGCGACATTTATTTATCATCAGTTGGAATCTCGGTGTGGATCGCCTGACAGAACGCATTCGTAATGGTGAATTAATAGCCGTTTCCAGAGATTACACAAATTTCCTGGAAAATCACGAAGATGCTTTACAGTCTTTTCCAGAAAGAGCCCGTTCCGTATGGCAGGAGCGTTCCTTCGAGCAATTTCAAGACGATATCACCAGCGTTCATGAATCTCAACTAATCGCAGGATTTACAGGGTTATTCGGTTCTCTCCTGGAAATTCTATTTTTTGTTAGTGAGGCTAATCGAATATTTGAGGCCAAGCGTGGCATCGCTGATAGTAGATTTTCCGGATTTGAATCAGAAGACAAAATCATTGCTGCCATAAAATGGGCTTATTACAATGGCTATTTTGGCGATGCTGGCGAGGAAATCTGGGGAGAAATTCAAGAGCACGGCTGGTTTATTATTGGTGCCGTAATCGTTATGCTATTAGCGTTAGTAGCAGGCCATTTCTTTCCTCCCTTAGGGCTAAGTTTGGATGTGATCTTGATTGCCTTAGGCGGAATTGATTTAATCGATGCTATTGATGATCTGTTAACTCGCTTGAACGCCGCTTCTCAAGCTCGTTCTATCGAGGAGTTGCAACAACAAAGTGGATTGCTGGCGAGGGCATTAATTGGAAACGGTATTCGGATTATTCTCGATCTAGCTGGTTTTTTAGGGGGGCGCTCAGGCATCAGCCGCAACTTGGCCCGCATTGAAGCAGAGTCCTCTGGTTTAACCAGAGCCGAGGCTCTGGGTCAAGCGATAGCCACGTCGAGCGAAGGGCAAACGGTCATTGGTAGGGGAGGGCGGGCTGGGGAGTTCTTGACGGCTCATTCTGGCAGTCGGAGCGCACGGCGGGCCTTACGCATAGCCGAAGGAGAGGCCCAAGTTGCCGAAGAATTGTTGCAGGTGGCTGAAGCAGTACCTGATGTGGCCGTGGCTACCCCCAGAGCCAGCAGTCGATTTGCCCGCATGACCTTAGAAGAGTTGCAGGCATTAGCTCCGCGAGATGCAGAGGCGGCTATGGCCTTAGTCGAACGCTATAAAACATTTTCCCTCAGCCGTTTACGGCAACTGGCCCGCCGCCGAGATGCCACCGCACAGTACGTCATTGATGCTTACCAAACAACATCTACGCAACGATTGGTTGACTTAGCCATCAATGGCGATCGCCTGGCCGAGGAAGTTCTACAGAGTATCTGGCCCAATGCCCACGGTTTGAGGCGGGCGATATCAACCGTCACTCAAAATCGCGCTATGGCCCGTCAATTAGCGGCTGACTTGGCTGCCGCTAGATCGCGAGCAGGAATTACCCGCGTGGAAGGCTCAGTGGCTCAAGCGGGTAGTACGGAAGGCGGCACCATTGCTGTTGGGCGTACTGATTTAGAAGGCTTACAAAGTCGGTTGTTTGACGGTGCCTCGGCAGAAGCTGGTGGGACAGTGCACCCCAGGTATCAACCCGCTAACCCAATCTATCCTGGCCATGCTGAACAAAATTTACTCGGTCGAGTGGCTGACGCAATTGAAGAATTGGGTTTGACTGGTAGCCAAATTGAGGGCAAAACGCTATACATCCGGGTTGAGCAAACGGTTTGTTCCTCTTGCCGTGCCGGTATCTTTAATACGGTCGAAAACCCAGGAGTAATTCTCCAATTCAGTCGCGAATTCCCGCAACTAACTATTGAAGTCACTGCGGCTAATACGGCTGAGGTTTTAAAAATTAGAAATGGAGCACCCGTTCTTTAGCCTGGTTTAGCAAACTTTAATCAGTGATAATTATGGATTGTTTTGATAAAAATTTAGATAACCAGCCTTCAGGGCCAAAGTATTTACTTCACTCCTTAACCATCTTAGAGAAAACCTTAAGCCAGCGCCTGGCGCAATCGTTTGCTGGATCGCGTGAATCGGTGTTTACCTCAGAAATCCCTCACTTCCCCCCCTGTACTGGAGCTGACCCGTACAGTGCGTTTATTCGCGATTACCACCTCGACACCGACGCTCAACTGCTGCTGCTGCTGACTCTGGTGCCCTGGATTCAGCCTCATTTCTTTGATCGCCTGATTCAAGAGGCCTTGCCTGAAGCGGGTGACTATCCCCAGCTAGGGGGGATGCGC
Organism: uncultured bacterium; assembly: GCA_964442885.1. Classification (GTDB taxonomy): domain Bacteria; phylum Cyanobacteriota; class Cyanobacteriia; order Phormidesmidales; family Phormidesmidaceae; genus Nodosilinea. The sequence goes on from CAYUBC010000012.1 coordinate 18,627, forward strand.
GGTCGCCAGCACCGCGGGTTTCTACCTACCGGTGACACGGCTCTCTTTCTCCTGGCCGGGGAAGATATAGCGGCCAGGCTACACTGGCAGGCTCAGCTTTGGGGTGATCATCAGCTAGTCAGGCAAGGTGTGATTGCCCTGGACGACCCTCCCAATGGGGAACCGCCTATGAGTGGTCGATTGGTGATCGACGCCGAGTATGCTGAGCGCTTTTTAACCGGCAAGGTACGTCCACCGCGCATGAGTTTTCGCTTCCCGGCCCAGCGGCTAGAAACGGCGATGGAGTGGGATGACCTGGTATTGCCCTCCCTTACCCTGGCCCAAATCAAAGAACTACAAAGCTGGATTTGCTATGAACAGGTGCTCATGCAGGAATGGGCAATGGCCAAAAAACTCCGCCCTGGTTGCCGGGTGCTGTTCTACGGCCCACCGGGCACCGGCAAAACCCTCACCGCTACCCTGCTGGGCAAAGCCACGGGGCGAGAGGTGTATAAAGTCGATTTATCCCTGGTGATCTCGAAATACATTGGCGAAACTGAGAAAAATCTAGCGGCCCTGTTCGACAAAGCCGAACACAAAAACTGGATTTTATTCTTCGACGAAGCCGACTCTCTCTTTGGCAAACGCACCCAGGTACGCGACTCCCACGATCGCTACGCCAACCAGGAAGTCTCCTTTCTATTGCAGCGGGTAGAAACCTTTGATGGCCTGGTCATTCTGGCATCTAACCTGGCCAACAATGTAGACGAAGCCTTTTCTCGGCGCTTTGAACAAATTGTGCACTTTCCCATGCCTCGCCAGCGAGAACGCCACCTGATCTGGCAAAAAGGGCTACCCCAGGCCGCTTCCCTGGAGCCAGCGGTAGATCTGGGGCAACTGGCTGCCCGCTACGAGTTAAGTGGCGCAATGATTATGAACGTCATTCGGTTTGTTTGTTTGCAGGCGATCGCGGAGAACACCACCACCCTGCGCCAATCGGTCTTTCTGGAAGGCATCCGGCGGGAATATGCCAAAGAAAACCGGGTCGAGTAGACGAGGTCAAGATGTCTCGACATTGCCTATTACCCTAAAGTTCATCGGGGTCAAGACCCAACTCGCGCAACCGACTGGCTAGACGATCAGCCCGTTGTTTTTCGTGTTCGGCTCGTTGTTTTTCGTGTTCGGCTCGTTGTTTTTCGTGTTCGGCTCGTTGTTTTTCATGCTCAGCTCGTTCATCACCGGTCAAGAGCAACTGGCCGTCGCTATCCCACCAGCGCAGCCAGGGCAGCGTTTGATTCAGGTATTGTCCTGACCAGATGCCCAGTTCAACCCCCATGGGTGCAATAGAAAAATGCCCCCGCTCATTGGGATCACAACGCTGATAGTAGTTGCCCACTAACTCGTAGACCTCTACAGAGGCCTTTTCGACCTCATAGATGGCATAAAACGGCACGCGAATCGCTTTCTCATAGACCCAGAACTTTCCGGCCCTAGCCTCGTCGCCAGCAAAGGGTGAGGTGTTATCTCTTTCTTCAGTACCATCGCCAGAGACAAACTCAATCACAAGCAGCGGTGCAACAATTTCCTTCCACAACACGTAAGAGCGGCGCATTTTGCCGTCTAGTAAAGGAGGCACATCAGGTACATAAAACCAATCAGGGGCTTCCGCCCCGCGTTCCGGGGGCTCAACTAATCGCCAGTAGATGCCGCAATCTTGCCCGATGGCGTAGTGCCCATCAGGGTGTAGTCTGTCTAAAACCGGGCGGATAGAGTCCGTCAGCAAAAGGCTCTGCGGATGCTCCTGAAAATTTTTCACAAAGGTGCCATCGGTCTCCGGTAGTTGCGTATGGTCCGGAAGGCTGAGAGCGGGCTGAAGAGGAGCAATGACCATAGGCGCATACCGCTAAGCAGATTGCCTTTAATTTTACTGGATACCTTACGTTTCCTGGTTAGGCCAAGACCTTTCGCCCCTCTATATCTTGAAGATGGACTGCTAAAACCTGACCACCCTCTGGTGTTCCAGGGCGGCAATATCCTATCTATCAGCTTAGGCAGAACGCCTTGTATAACATGAAATTCCCTTTCTGCCTTCTGCCCTCTGCCTTTCCCTACCAGGGTTTGACCACCATCACAGAGCAAGCTGCCTGTTCGACAACGTGGCTACTCACTGAGCCAGCTAAAATTCGATCTACCCCGGTTAAGCCACGACTACCCATCACAATGAGTTGCACCTGGTGAATATTGGCCAGGCGAACAATTTCTGTATCCGCGTTACCCTGGACGACTTCAATCACTGGGATGATAGCCTCCAGCGTTTGGGCACAGGCCGCCAGATACTCGTTAATCTGAAGATCAGGAAAATCACTCAGCGAAGGCCGGGATACATCCTGCTCAGCGGCATCCTCAGCATAGGGAAGGACATGCACAAACACGACCTTGGCCTGGGTAGACAGCCTCAGCCGCCCAGCCGTCGCCATGATGTTCTGGTCAAAAGGCGAATGATCAAGAGCGATTAAAACGGCGTCAAACACAAAAACCTGCAACTGACAATGAACTGGTATTGTACGCCGAGCCGCCTGTTGCAGCAACTTACTGCTCAATAGGGTTATCTACGATCGCGGCATTGGGCGACTGCCGCTGCTCTACCGACTCCCCGTGGGAGTACAACCCCTCAGTTTCGGCCAGCACGGCAATTGCCGCTGAAACGTGCTGCAGTGCCTGGGGAGAGTACTGAACCAGACTGGAGTGCTTCATGAAGGTTTCTGTGGAGAGGGGAGAAGCATACCGAGCTGCCCCTGAGGTAGGCAAGGTGTGATTGGGGCCAGCCAAATAGTCGCCCACGACTTCCGGAGTAGAATGACCCAGGAAAATTGCCCCGGCATGGCGAATGTATTCGAGTAAATCCCAGGGTTCGGCCACCTCTAGCTGTAAGTGCTCTGGAGCAAACTCGTTAGACAACCCAGCCGCCTGCTCCAGGCTTTCAGCCACAATAGCTAACCCATAGTTGGCAATCGATTTCTCGGTCAAGGTTTGGCGAGGATGCCCGGCTAGCTGACGCTCAACCTCCGCCGCTACCCGCTCAGCCAGAGTCGCGCTGGTGGTAATGAGAATGGCCGCCGCAATGGGGTCGTGCTCAGCCTGGGCCAGCAAATCAGCCGCGACATGAACAGGGTTAGCGGTATGGTCGGCAATCACCAGCACTTCTGAAGGCCCCGCTAAGGAATCAATCCCCACGGTGCCAAAAACCAGCTTCTTAGCCAGGGTGACGTAGATATTACCAGGGCAAGTAATGACATCGACCGCCGGAATAGTTTTGGTGCCGTAAGCTAGGGCGGCTATGGCCTGAGCGCCACCGACTCGGTATATTTCGGTAATGCCTGCTTCCTGAGCGGCTACCAGCACTGCCGGAGTAATTGCCTTTCCCTCAGCGGGGGGAGTGGTCATCACAATTCGGGGGACCCCAGCTACCCGGGCGGGAATCGCATTCATCAATACTGTACTAGGATAGGCCGCTCGTCCCCCCGGAACGTAGATCCCAGCACAGTCTACTGGCGTATAGCGCTTGCCCAACACCACGCCGTTATCTTCAAATCGCACCCAACTCTGCGGCACGCGCTGGCGATGAAAAATTTCTATATTCCGACAAGCCAGCCGAATTGCATCCAGTAGCGGCTTGCTAACCTGTTGGTAGGCTGCATCCAACTCGGCCCCAGACACTCTCAGGTCTTCCTGGGCCAGGGTAACCTTATCAAAGTCAGCGGTGTACTGTAAGAGCGCCTGATCACCTTGACGTTTGACCGCATGGAGAATTTCTCGAACGGTAGCTTCCTTATGAACGACCTGATCGTCGTGGGTGCGAGCACAGATGCGCTGCAGCTCTGTCTTGGCTTCAGTTAGCTGATGAATAATGCGCAGCATTACAGCGGAGTTATCCGGATAAACCAGTAGGGTACGGAGGATGTGACCCAGACCCACTCAGGAGGGTCAGCCAAAACACTCAATACCAGTGTGCTAACATCCTAGTCGATTTCACGGCGAACTTGTTGAGAAAGTAAAGCATTCATTTTTGATATCAGGTGCTATCATGTTATATCCAGGTCAAGTGTGTAATTTTTGTTAGGCTAGGGCAAACTGTGGCAAACATTAAGTCTGCGCTCAAGCGCATTGAGATTGCCGAGCGGAATCGGCTCCATAATCGTTCCTATAAGTCAGCGGTTAAAACTTTAAGTAAAAGTTATCTTGCGGCGGTAGACACTTATCAAGCCGACCCCACGCCAGAAAAGCTGGACGAGGTGCAATCTAAAATGGCGGCAGCCTACAGCAAAATTGACAAGGCTGTGAAGCGAGGGGTTTTGCATCCCAATACTGCAGCGCGGAAAAAGTCGCGTTTGGCGCGGGTTCTGAAGGCAGCGGAACCCCAAGAGGCAGCGGCTTCCTAGGTCTTTAGGCGCGCCTAGGTTTCAGTCAGTTTCTTCAGTTCCTCCTCTTGGCTGCCCTTTCTATGATCCTGGTTGATACCCACGTACATTTGAACTTTGATACGTTCGTAGGGGATCTCGACGAGCTTGCTCAGGTTTGGCGAGCCGATGGGATTGTCCGATTGGTTCACTCCTGCGTTGAGCCTGGAGAGTTTCCAGCCATGCAGGCGATTGCGGATCGATTTCCAGAGCTATACTTGGCCGTTGGGCTACATCCTTTAGATGTAGAAAAATGGACGACCGCTACTGCCTCTGAGATAGAGCGCCTGGCTGAATCTGAGCCGCGCGTGGTTGCGATTGGAGAAACAGGTCTGGACTTCTATAAGGCTGACAATGACGACCGCC
>CAYUBC010000013.1:0-4168 GCA_964442885.1 uncultured bacterium
TGAACTGGGCGTACTTCTCCCAAATTATATCTAACCCAATCTTAGGGGCGGCAGGCGGATTGGGGGAAATGGGGGAAACCGTAGTGAGAGATCCAACGGTCTGGTACTTCTGTAAGCTGAGATCTACTTCTCCGTAGTCGATATCTCGTTGAATCGCCCTGACGGTGTCGCCTACACGCTGGCGGTTCAGGGGAGTATCGTCAAAGCCTGTGGAAATGTAGAATCGCTTGCGCTGCACCTCCCCATCCACCTCTACGGGATAAGAAAAGACGATTTGCAGACGCCCTTTGGTATTTTTGAACTGAACTGAGCCTTTTTTGCCTTTGCTTCTTGGGGTGACCGAGTACATGGCAGCACCGGGGGATAAAGAGCATTCGTACTATTCCTCTCTTCGGGTGCCATGACTATCGTCCGGACATTCCCCCAAAAAATTCCCCCTATTTTCCCCCAATCCGTCCCCCAAACTCGCCTAAAGGTGCCCAAAAATGGACAACGCGAAAATCTGAGGCTCTAAGGCAAAAGCCCCGAACTGTTTAGATTCAGGGCTTTTCGCTTGATCTGTTTAAATGCCAGGAGGCGGACTTGAACCGCCGACACGAGGATTTTCAGTCCTATGCAGATCCTTGCTGTGCAAGGATTTTAGGTTTTCATGGAGGCTATTCCCCCAATATTCCCCCAATCCTCAAAAGGTTGGGTGAGTTTGGGCATAGATGGACAGATATGTTCAGCTACTAGCACTGAGATCGCTGAATGGTTGCTGCCAATAGGTGCGAAAACCGTCTGACTCTACCGTAGTAACTGTGGGAATAAGTTACTTCTGAGCAGTTATGCCTGCCTTCTCCCAACCGTTTCCTACCCCGGATTTAGTTCCCCTGACACGCCTACAGGTGAATGACAGCCTGCGAGTGAATGCCGAGCGCTGGTCGGTGGCTCACGACTACCACCGTCAGCGACAAAATCTGCACTACCAGTCGCTGTGGCAGCCAGGCATTGTGCAGGGGTTGGGGGTCAAGCTGATTGACCCGCCGGAGGTGGCCCATAGCCAGTTCAAAGAGGCATTTTGGGTGGAGGTGCAGCCGGGGTTGGCGATCAATGGCCGAGGCAACCCGATTGTAGTGGAGCCAGAACCCGCTGTGAATCGATCCTATCCATTGATGATACCGACGCCGCTCCAGAGCGATCGCACTCTATACATAGTGGTTCGCTACGTGGATCCCGATGGCTTGGAATTAGCTCCCCAGAGCGATCGCACCCTAGAGCGCTTTCGCTTTGACCAGCGGATCGATGAGTTGGAGCCTGAGGATGTTGAACTATGCCGCATTCAGCTTCGCCGAGGGGAGGTAAGGCTAGTCACGCCCGCCAACCCCTTTGCCCCCCAGTCCAACGAGTTGGATCTGCGCTTTCGGCCCCAGGCCCAGCTGCGATCGCACCACTGGCTCAGCATTCAGCCGATTGCTCAGCTGCCTCAGCACCAGCTCCAAGGGTTTAGGGCACTAGCCGAAGCCTTGCCGGGGCTGTACCCCCAAATGCAGGTGAGTGTTGACGAAACCCCAATCCAGTTGCTCGCTCAGGAGGAGGGAGAACTGCCCCAGCTGCTTTACTGCCCGGCCGCCGCCCTGGTTGAGGGAGGGGGCACCTCTCAGAGCGGCAAGCTAGATGGGTTGAGGGGCTATCTCAACGGCGGTGGCAATCTGCTGGTTGAGACCCTAGCCCTCGATGTCGATCTGCGCCATAGCCTGGGGCAAATCAAGCGAGACCTGAATCTGCAGCCGGTACCCCACAACCACAGTCTGCGGCGGCGGCCCTTTTTGTTTCACGCCTGGCCTCAAAACCTAGAGCTGTATTGGGATCAGGGGCTGGTGGTGGTGGTGGGCAGCCTGGTGGCGGGCTGGAGCGGTGATCGCCTTAGCCGTACCGAGATTCGTGAAGGGCACGAACTGGGCATTAACCTGCTGCACTACGGCTGGCAGCACCAGCGGTTGCGACAACTCCTGAGCTAGGTCGGGTCGGTTTTAGGTAACTGTTTTAGGTAACTGTTTTAGGCAACTACAGAGTGATAGAGGGTCAGTGACGCATATCCCTAGAGTAGAGCTTTCTACAAAGCAAATTGTCTTCACCCCCGGCGATGGTCATGACTTTGCCAGGGATACGGACGCTGCCGAGCCAGACCTGACGGTCACAGTGACCAATACGACGGAGCATTTCATCAGTTTTCACCTGGAGCTGGAGGTCGAAGGGCAAACTACCCCCGCCACCTGGTACACCGTAGAGCCCAACGTCTGTGCCAAAAAACCACCGGGCGATCGCACCAGCTTCCACGTCAATCTGCTGAAGGCACCGCTGCCCGCCTATGGCACCACCATACCCCTGGGGGTGAAGGTCTTTTCTGCGGAGCTGGCTGATCTAGCGGCGGTGGAGACGGTTTACCTTAAGATTCTCAGGCCGACCAAAGATCTGCGGGTCTTCTTCCCACTGCAAGATCTCAGCGTCTATCCGGGGTCACGGCTCAAAATTCCGGTGCTAGTGTACAACCTGAATCCGCAAATGCGCGAGGTCACCCTGGGGATTGAGGGGGTTGACTCGGCCTGGTTCCCGGAGGGGCACCAGCAGACCTTCTGGGTGGACGGGGGCGGCTCGCTGGAGGTAGATTTTTGGTGTCTGCCCCCGGCGGCAGCCAGCACGGTGCATCAGCTCTATCGCCCGATTGTGCAAGCTGCGATCGCCGACGAGAGCATTAGCGCTAGCGCAGACGGCCACCTGCACATTCTGCCCTTTGGCCGTCTGCACCATCGAGTAAGCGATTCTGAAAGGCTAATCCCTGACCAGTTGGTGGCCCTGAGTGAGCTAAAAGGCGGCGGCGTGGTCTACGACTGGGGTCTGACCAATGACAGCAATGCAGCCCAGGTCATTCACCTGGAAGCGGGCGAGCTGGCACCATCGCTGCAAGCGGTTTCGAGTCCCCTGGTTTTGCCCCCTGGGGACTCAGGTCAGGCCAATGTGCAGGTGCAGGCGCGGCGACCCTGGCTGGGCTGGATGCGCATTCACGTTATCGAAATGTGGCCCGCTATTCAGCATCCCGACTCGGATCAGCCGATTCCAGAAATTACCATTACTCCAGCTAGCCAGCTGTTAACCCTCAAGGTGAAGCCCAGAATTCCTCTGGCGCTACAGATCCTGGCGGGGCTGTTGGGGGGGCTGGTGCTGTGGGCGCTGTGGTTTTTGTCGCCGCGGCCCCTGCACGAAGCGCCGGTCAATGCTGTGCGTCTGCTGGGCAACAGCAATCTGGTGGTGAGCGGCTCTAGCGATCAAACCCTGCGGCGGTGGCAGGTGAATCGCCAGTCCTGGCTGCCCAATGTGCGTCGCCTGATTCCTTATAATAAACAGCCTGATTACAGCTTTGACAAGGCGATTCGTGTGGTGGAGGTACTGCCCGCCAACCTGGGTCAGGTGGCGGTAGGGCTAGAAAATGGCGAGATTTACATTCGCGATGTCGATCAGGCTGTCGATGCTCTAGTGACCAGCAATAGCCTGCCGGAGGACGGGCAATTTGACCGCGTGCTCGATTTGGCTTTTACCCACGACTCGCGCTATCTCTTCAGCGGCCACGGTAGTGGCACAGTGCGGGTGCGGGCCTTTCGCCGAGGGGAATGGTACCCGGAGAAGAAGCTTTACCTGGGGCTGCCGCCCGATCTGTCATTTGCGATCGCTAGTGTGGCGGTCAGCCCCGATGACGAACTGGTGGCGATCGCCGGTCAGTTTAACCGCCTGGTGCTGTGGGATTGGCAATCGTCGCCGCCGGGGGTGCGATCGCCCCGATCGGCCATTGCCTACGACATTCCCTACAGCTATCCCCAGCCCGATGGGAACGACGAAGCCATTCAGCCGGTGACCAGCCGCAACAGCTACCTCACCAGCGTTGCTTTTGCCAGCCAAAACCCCAACCTGATGGCCACCGCCGACAATGCTGGCTTCATTACCCTGTGGGATCTGCAACAGCTGCAGGCCTGTCGGTCTGCCACCATCCCCAACCCCCGCCTGGCTCAGGATCTCTACGGCAATCGGTTGACTCTGATTCGCGCCGCCGACTGCCCACCGGAGACCACAATGTTGGCCCAGTGGCAGGCCACTCAGCAGGGCAGCGCCATTCGCGAAATCGCCCTCGACAAAA
>CAYUBC010000013.1:4178-20635 GCA_964442885.1 uncultured bacterium
CTCGCCCCAGGCCCGCATTACCGTGGCCAACTTTCCCAATCAGCCCCTCAACAGCGTCGATATTCACCGCATCCAGGGCAACGTGCTGCTGATTGCCGCCGACACCCCTGGGCACCGCGTCCAGCTCTATCGCCAGCGGGTACCGAACCATGGTTGTCAGTAACGCGCTCCAAAATCTGCGCCTGGATATTCAGGGCGGCACCCTGGCGATCAAGCCTGGCAGTGACCCGGTTGAGCGGGTGATTACGATTCACAATCGAGGTCAGGAGACCGCCGATGTAGAGCTCTGGCTCGACCCCACCGATGCCCATGCCTCCCCCCTGTTGCAGTGGGGCCTGTTCGACAAATCAGACGCCGAGCTGAGCCTGGGGCCAGGTCAAAAAATTGACGTCAGGCTGTCGTTTTTGATTCCGCTCCAGGCCGAGCCGGGCTACTACAGCTACGAAATTCGTCTGCGATCGCCCCAGTACCCCAAAGAAGACATTCGCCGGGCCCAGCAGCTTCAGGTGGTGTATGCCGAAGGGGTGCAGCTGCGCAACGAGCCCAGGGTGACGGTGGAGCCCGTCACCGACTCCAACCATGCCCATCCGTTGGCAGCGGGAGAAACCTTTACCCTCACCATCACGGTCGAAAACCCCTCTCGCCGCACCGATCGCTTCTTTCTGCACTGCTCTGACCTCGATACCGACTGGTATAGCGTGATTTACCCGCCCAACCCGGCGATGACAACAGGCAAACTATCGTTCACCGACGGCCTGGAGCTCAACCCCGGCGAAACTGGCGAAATTCGCTGCCAGATTCACCCGCCCCAGCAGGCTCCGGCGGGGCAGTATTTTCCCACCTTGCAGGTCAAATCGCGGGTGCGCAGCGAGCTGGTGCTGCTGCGGGTGGTTTACTTCACCCTGGCCGTCAACGATCGCTTCGCCGCCGAGATCACCCCCAAGGTGCAGTCACTGCCCAACCCCAACCTGCTGTTTGAGGTGGTGCTGGCGAACCAGGGCAACATTCCCCGGCAGCTGTCGCTGGCTGCCTGGGATGTGGAACGTCTGCTGCGGTATCACTTTGACCCAGGGGAAGTGGCATTGGCCCCAGGGGAAGATGCGATCGCCCAGATCACTGTCGAGCCCCGGCGCTGGTGGCATCGCCTTTGGCGACTCAAAGACCGCGATGTGACCTTTGAGGTTTTAATTGAGAACCGGCTGGCCCAGGCCGAAGAGAACGGGGTCACCCCGGCCCTGCCCGACCCGTTGCCCACCGGAGAAATTCTCTATAAATCTCAGCGCCGCTGGCTGTTTCGCCTGCTGCTGCTGCTCTTTGGCCTGGGCACCGCCGCCGCTCTGCTGTGGGTATTGTGGGAATTTTTGGTCTGGAGACCCAGCTTAAGGCCTACCATTGTCGACTTTTCGCCTGCCCAGGAGACCTTTAAAGCCGACGGTGCCCCCCTCACCTTTAGCTGGGAAATCACCAACCCCGAACGGGTGCGTCGCCTGGTGCTCAGGCCCAAGGGAACGCCCAGCGGCGAAGTCGAGGAGATCACCTATCGGCTGAACGATAACACCGTGGAAGGGAGCTTTGTGCTCGATCTGCTGCGGTTGCCGCCGGGGTTGGCCGAGGCCAACTGTACAGTGGTCAATAACCCGCCCACGGGCCTCTTTAGCCCTCTGCTGAGGGCCTATCGTCAAGTGTTCAACGAGCCCCCCGACGTCACAGCTCTGCGATGCAGCGCCGTGGAAATGACCTCGGCCACCGATGCAGGCCGTAACCTGCTGCCCGAGGGCAACTATGCCTTTGAACTCGAAGCCTACGGGGTACGTCAGCCCTATCGTAAAGACTCGCCTCCAGACAACGGCTCTGGCGAAGAGACTGCCGCAGGGGTAAATTCTCCGGGACCGGAGGAAACCGTTTCACCATCGCCCTTTATCAGTGGCGCTAAGCCCCGCAGTCAGCCTTCACCTGAGGTGGAGAGAATCAGCGATCGCGCCATTTTGCGAGACGTGGTGGTGAATCCTGCCGACCCGCCTAAAATTGTCGCCTTTGGTGCATCATCAGCTCAGTACCAGGTGGCTGGCCCAGTCGAGTCGCCAGCGGCAGCGGGGGAACAGGTGGCTATTGCCCCCATTTTGCTTAATTGGACTGTGGATAATCCTTCAGACATTCTGGCTCTGGAGCTGTTTAGCCTGGCTGCCGACGGTTCGGCCAATACCGAGCCGCGCTCCTACGAGTTTGGCAATGGAGAAATTCCGCCGGATCTAGCTGGTTTTTGCACCGCTAGCACCGCCACGCAGCTGATCTGTGAAAATGTGCCCACTAGCGCCCGCGAGCCCGGTGACTATACCTTTTTCCTGCGGGTGATTCCGGTGGGCAACGGCGATGCCGACACCATGGCCGGAAAAGCGCCCCTGGTGTCCATCCTGCCGCTGGCTCCGGTGATCAATCGCTTTGAGGTAAATGGAGTCGACGTGCTAGAACAACCCCGCCAGGTTCTACCCCTCAACCCCGCCTTGGAAACCATCGAAATTTTACTTGCTTGGGAGGTAGACAATGCGACCCAGGTGGAGCTGCTTCCTGCCCCCGGTGTGATTGAGGGCAACAGCATTACCTATACCCTCAGCACTACCCCCGGTGTGGAGAAGATTGAGCTACGGGCTGTGAATGAGGCGGGGGATGCAGTGACGCGATCGGTGGTGATTGAAAAAGCGGCGGCCTACAACTCCAATGGCAATTTTCCTGGTGCGGCAGGACAGCTGCCGATGGTGCCGCTGCCGCCGCCACCGGGCGGTCTGAGCGCCCCAGCCTCGCCGCTGCCGCCGTCGGTGGAGGGGCTAGAACCCGTACGGACCCCACCCCAGGCGGATTAGGAATGTAGGAAAACGTCTGCTGCACCTGTAGATGCTGCGATTATTCATGATCAGGTTTGATCGCGGCCTGCTGCCATCTCTTAGACTGTAATCAATCTGGCTTGGGGATGTATCAGAGGAGACCCAATCGAAATGGTTGCAGTAATTGATAGAGTACCGGTCTCGTTTGATGACTTTATTGATTGGTATCCCGAGCTTTCGGAGCACCGCTATGAATTAAGACGCGGGGTGATTGTTGAGATGGCAAAGCCCAAAGGTAGGCATTCTGAGATTGCTGGGTTTGTCATCAAAATGCTCAATAATGCCATAGACCAGATTGCAGCCCCTTACTTTATCCCTAGAGAGTGCATTATCAAAACCTTTGACGATACTGGCTATGAACCTGATGTTGCAGTTATTGATCGGCGCTGCCTAACGGATGAACCTCGATGGGAAAGTGCATCGGTCATTGAGCGGGGTAAATCAGTCAAACTAGTCGTGGAGGTTGTCTCTACCAACTGGCGCGATGATTATGCCCTCAAAATGTCTGATTATGAGCATCTTGGCATTGAGGAATATTGGATCTTAGATTATCTGGGTATCGGCGGTCGACGCTATATTGGTTCGCCGAAGCAGCCAACGTTCATAATTTGTACATTGGTGGATGGTGAATATGAAATACAAAAATACCAAGGGAAGGACTTAATCGCATCCCCTGCCTTTCCAGGCTTGCAGCTAACAGTCAATCAAATCTTCAATCAGGACTAAGTACAACGCACACTGTAAGATCCGCGATCGCACTACCGGTGATGGCAGATGCGATCGCACTAACGCGATCGCACTAACGCGATCGCACTAAAATGAGGGCACTACAGCTGAACGAACTATGTCCGTTGCCATTATCGAAGCGATCGTCGCCCTAGCGGAAGCGGAAGCGCGGTTTCACCTGATTCGCACGGAGGCGTAAGGCTTTTTCCCCGAATGGTTTGTGGGTCTGCCGGAGTTAACCGAAGCTGAGAGAACCAATCTGGGTGAGATGCGCCGCCGCTATCTGTATCAGCGATCGCAAGGTCAGCTTTTAGAAAACACGGTAACCCTCCTATTTGCCTCACCGCTATTGACCCTGGCGGGATTCTACGATCCGCCGTTCAGGCTCAAAGCGGAGGAGTCAGTACAGATTACCCTGACCGATTCAGTACAGATTACCCTGACCGATCTGGAAGAGGTTTTGCAGGGACGCTTGGATGTGCTGGTACTCAAGGATCAGTTCTGGGTCATTGTTTTGGAGTCTAAAAAGACGGCCCTATCGGTCTGGTCAGCTTTACCTCAAACCTTGGCTTACCTGATGGCGAATCCTCACCCTGACTTACCAAGCTATGGGCTGATGACCAATGGGGATGATTCGGTGTTTGTGAAGCTGATTCAAACTTCAGAGCGACAATACAATTTCTCGCGGGTGTTTGCTGCCCTGATGTCTAATCAAGAGCTGTACGGGATTTTGCAGGTTTTGAAACGGATTCGACAGGTTGTGGGAGAAGATTAACTACACGAAACCATGATCAGTCTTCTACAAGATCTGCGATCACACTCACTCAAACGATTTCATTGCGGCAACATTCAATCTCATTATCATCAGAAAACTTATTTGCTCGACTGATTCTTAGCGTGAGTTGAAGAAATGTCTTCGGCAACCGTCTCAATCCATGCTTTACCAGAAGTCATGAGTCCACCAGCATTTGCTCCCCCAACTTCCCACCAACCACCCCAATTGAGTTCAATTGCGCTCGCTCCAAAATTGACTGGATTACGGAGATAGAGAGACTCAAACGTGGGGCCTACTCCGACCTGAAGACCTATCGAGGCATGTTCAGCTTTACCTTCAAAATCTTCTAAGCCTATTGGTTTTAAGGTTTTGAAAGATTTCCAACTCCCGGCCATGCTTGTACCGATAGAAGGGATGGGCAATCTTCTGACACCAACAGATAAACCAGCACCAACACCTAAATAGTGGAATAAAGCAGTTCTTTTGTTAGTCAAATCAAATATCTCGAAAATCAAATAATCAATTGCCCCAAAAGAAGCAATTCCTGCTGAGATAAATGGTCTGAATCTAAAATTCCGAGAATTTTTTTTACGTTCTGGGGAAGCCTCAGGCTGTTCTGATTGAACTGGCGAGCGAGAAGAATATGAAGGTTTTCCAATCTTTATATCTACTCTGCGGCTCATTGCGCTGCCAATTGGCGAATTTCTTAAAGCTGATATCTCGGTGCTCCCTTGCCCGAATGCATGAATTCGATGGTTGGATACATTTACCCCTTCAATATTTGATAGGGTATTAAGTAAAGTCTCTTCGACAGCTTGAGCCCTTCGTTCGCTTAGACTAAGGTTCAATTCATCTGAGCCGCTTACACTTGCTCTCCCTATAACATGGAAGGAACGACTCTTCAGCCAGAAAAGGTCATTGCGATTTTTCACAAAATTCCTTATGGCTTTCTTATGCACAGGTCGAACCAAAGCCATGTTAATAGGAAAATTCCAAAGAACTAATAAATCATCACTTGCTTGAACTTTAGGACTTGGATTTTGCTCGTACCATAGCCTTTCTTGAGTTTTCTGCGCCTGTGTCTGTTTCTGAGACTTCAAACCTCCTGATGTCTCAGACTGAAGAGAAATCTCCTCGCGTTGCTGCACCACATGAGTCAACTCATGCGCCAACAACTCTTTCCCCCCACTCGACCCCGGATTGTATTTTCCAGAGTTGAAATAAATATCCTGTCCGTGGGTAAACGCCTGCGCCTGGATCGCATTGGCTAAATCCGGTGTTTCATGCACCCGCACATTGCTAAAATCTGCCCCAAAGCGGGGCTCCATAAAGGCGCGGGTTTCGTCAGGGAGAGGTTGGCCGCTGCCTTTGTGTTGGGCCAGTTGGTTGTCAAAGTTGGCGGGGGCTTCGGGGGCAGTGCCATTCGCTTGAATTTGGGGTTTGGCCTGTAGGGTTTCGTCCTCTTCTTCGGGTATGGTTTGCCGTTGCAGTTGTGGTCTCATCTGCAACTCGTCTTCTTCCTCGGGCATCGCCTCCCGCTGCACGGCGGAGTCAGGCATGGCCATCACTTTGGCAGCCATGCTGTCGGCTTCTTGTTCGTACTTGTCGCCGGGTTGGCCAATGGTCAGCTTTGGCTGAATGGCCTTAGCTTGCAGTTCCTCTTCTTCCGGTTGTCGCTGGAGTTCTTCTGCTTCCTCCGGCATCGTTTCCCGCTGAAGTTGAGGTTTCATTTGTACCTCTTCCTCTTCCTCGGGTATGGCTTCTCGCTGAATGGTTGGCTGAGAACCGCCCAAAGAATGCCCAAACTGGGTGGCTCGGCTGAGTTGAGTGCCCACGTCGCTTTGGGTGGCTTCGTCAAAGTCGCCGTCGTCGAACGATCGCACCGACCAGCGTTGAGAAGTCGCCGGGGCATTGTTTGGGGATTTAGCTTGTTTGGGGCTGGGGGCAAAGGGCATGGGAAAGCTCCTTAGGGCAGAAGATAGAGAAGTTGCTTACATTTGATTGGTCAGAGAGGCGGTAGGCACCCAACCTCGGATTTCAGCTTCGGTGACCGATCGCTCCAGCTTGTTGTATTCGCGCTGGGTGGCACGGAGGAGGTGTTTCATCTGAATCGGTTCATCGGCATCGGCGGCAAGAAAGGCGGCGTTGAGGGCGATATTGCGAATGTTGCCGCCTGCAACATTGAGGCGGGCGAGTTTGCGAAAGTCGAGGCCATCGGTGGGGGTTTGGGATGGAAACATGCGCTGCCAGATCTGGGTGCGCTGCTCTAGGTCAGGGAAGGAAAACTGGACGATAAAGCGAATGCGGCGAAGAAAGGCGCGATCGATCGCATCGGGTAAATTAGTCGTGAGAATGGCCAGGCCCCGGTAGGCTTCCATGCGCTGAAGCAGGTAGCTGACTTCGATGTTGGCGTAGCGATCGTGGCTGTCTTTGACATCATTGCGTTTGCCAAACAGGGCATCTGCTTCGTCAAACAGCAGAATTGCCCCGCCAATTTCTGCTGCATCAAAGACTTTGGCCAGGTTCTTCTCTGTTTCACCAATGTATTTGCTAATGATGGAACTCAGATCGATTTTGTAGAGGTCGAGATTGAGTTTGGTGGCCAGTACCTCTGCGGCCAGGGTTTTGCCCGTGCCGCTGGTGCCGGAAAAGAGGGCGGTAATGCCCAACCCCCGCGCCCCTTTGCTGGCAAACCCCCACTGTTGGTAAACCTTGGTGCGCTGCCGCAGGTGGGCGGCAATTTCGCGCAGAATGGCTTTCTCGGCAGGGGGCGAAATCAAATCGTCCCAGGTGGCGGCGGCGGTGATGCGCTGGGCGTGGGCATCCATGTGGGGGCGGGCCTGGGTGCGGCAGGCGTGCCAGAGCAGGTCTTGGAATGGGGGGATAGGAGGATGGGGAGATGGAGATGGGATTTCTTCGCGGTTTTGCTTGGCCTGGGTAAGGGAGCCGATTGCTCCCACGTAGGCGGCCTCGATCAGAGCCCTGTTGAGATTAAACTGGCTGACGAGCTGTGGCACCTGGCCGTTGAGTAATTCGGCCTCCGCGCCTAAAACGCTCTGCCAGAGATGTTGCTGCTCCTGACCGGTGGGCAAGTCTACATCGAAACTGACCAGGGTTTGCTGCGGCAGATGCTGGTGATCGCGGCTGGAGAGCATCACCGGGCTATC
The DNA here is from genome assembly GCA_964442885.1 of uncultured bacterium. Lineage (GTDB taxonomy): Bacteria > Cyanobacteriota > Cyanobacteriia > Phormidesmidales > Phormidesmidaceae > Nodosilinea. Next base: position 11,726 of record CAYUBC010000013.1, read on the forward strand.
CAGATCGTCTAGAAATTGTGACAGCGACTGGGCCGGGGTTGAGTCATTGGCGAGACCGGTTTCCCATTCCAGCAGCAGGGCGCTCTGGCTAAAGATGGCCTCCCGTCGCCAGCGCCGGGCCAGAGCGTTGAGATCGCTGGCGGCGGTGGGCAGGGCGGTGACGGCCATAACGTGGGTATTGAGGCCCAGGTCGGCGGCGGCGGCCTGGGCGATTGTGCGGCGATCGCCCGCCGCCCCACCCGCCAGCTGCAATACCGGGATTGTGCGCCCCAGCTGCTTGGCCTGGGCCCAGGTGTGGGCCAGCTGCTGAGCCAGGGCTTGGTGGGAGGGCACCAGGGTTTCCATGGCATCTGCGGCATCGGTTAGCGGTTTCACCAGGCCAAACAGTTGGCTATCTAAATGGTGAATGCCCGTGAGATAGTTCAAGACCCGCTCATCGATGCGCAGGGGACTGAGGGTGAGGGCACGACCAGCGCCAATTTCCACTAGCTGCCAGTAGCGCAGGGGGCCATTGGGCGACAGCGCCGCCCAGTTGGGCTCGGCCAGGTTGCCCAGGGCCAGCTCAAAGGTGGGGTAGTTGCGCTGGGGGTCGCCATGGAGGGCGGCAAACAGCGGCGCAAAGGTGGCATCCAGCTCCATGCCCGCGCAGAGCAGCAGCGTGTCGCGCTCGAATGCGGTCAGCCGTCCTAAGGTGCAGAGCTGTTGGAGGGTCGAGAGGGCTGGCAGGGCAGCCTCGGCGGCCTGGCGTTGGGCTTCAGCGGTTTCCAGGGTGGCATCAACCTCGGGAAGTTCCAGCGAGGGATTGATCGCCCGCACTCGCTCGATCAGGGCCACCTTCAGCACCCCCAGGGTGGCGGCGAGATACTGCTGATTGGCCATTGTCCAAGGGGCGGCTGAAGTCATGGGGCTGGCTCGATCACAACGGTGGGCCCGACGTACTGCTCAAAGGTGTCGCTGGCTTCATTCGTATCAACCTCCAGCGGACTTTCAGCCCCATCCACCTGAACCCGTACCAGGTAGGTGCCGGTCAAGACCTCGTTGAGGCGGAAGGTCAGCGTGGTGGTCTCGGCAGTCTGGCGCTCCCCTCGAACAATGTAGGTTTTGCCGGTGCGATCGACTTTGTTGAGCATCAAAAAGGTGTTTTGGCGCGGCTCGACGGTCATATCGACGGACACCGTTACGGCAGCGGCGCAGTGCCCGTCTTCCAGGTTGGTGAAATCGTCAACGCTAATGCCATTGCTGCCATTGCGAATGGTGGGGCACAGCACCACCGACACCAGATTCGACAAAACGGCATAGTCTCCGTCGCGGGGAGGCGGATCGGGGGTTTGGGCAATGCGAAGCCCCTGGGCCCCCGCCCTGAGGGCGCTGAGCTCCTGAGCAGATAGGGTTGGCAGAGTGATCTCTATCTTGTTTTCAGCGACTACCTGAGGAGTGATGCGAGCGTTGCCTAAGTAGACCTGAGTAATATCTCTTTCTGGTCTGGGGTCTCCCACGCTACGTCCTTTTAACCCTCGCCCATGAATTGTGATGTGGCTATCTAACGTAATCGGTTCGTTGAGGTGCTCAAAGGTGGTGATCTTTTCGATCACCGGACGCTGGGGCGTCATATAAAAGCGGCGGCTGCGCACCGGCAGGGCCGATTTACCGGGTTCGCGGCCCTGGATAATCACCGCCGTGCCCTGGTAAGCAAAGGACAGCGAGTAGGGAATCTGAAAGAATACCGACCAGATGCGGGAGAGCTCTTCGGTGGTGATTTCCGCCGGAAAGAAGCGCACCATCTGCATCTGGTCGCCCAGGGTGGAATCGGCCAGATCCGCTGTGCTGCCCACGGTTTCTTGAATCATTGGCGGAGTCAGCTGGGGCTGATCGACCAGGGTTTGCACGGCACTGCCCATCAGCCGCTGGGGCTCTAGCCGCTGCTCGTTGCCGTAGAAGGTGAGCAGGTAGTAGAGGTCTAAACTAGCCTGGCTATGTTTGACCAGTTCCCCCTTGGGGCGGCGGGTGCGCAGATCGGCGTTGCGCCAGGCGGCATTGGGCATGGCGTGGTAGAGAAACAAGTTAACACAGGCTCCAGAAATGTTGCCGCCCGCAGCATCGGGGCGCACCGTGGTAATCTGGGCACCGGGCACATCCTGGCTGATGCCTTCTTGCAGCATTTTTTTGAGGGCGGCGGTCACGGTTGCGATCGCAAGGTAGTTGCTCATGGGCGACCTGTCCAGGGCGAATTGGAGGGCTGGGTAAGCGACCTCTGCCGAGTTACAACGGCGCTGAAGGGCAGTTTTCTCAGCCCGAAAACATAACTTGAAATTTGGCCAAAATCCTTTTCCAGAGCAGGATTGGTCGCTTAGTATAGCCCTGTAGAATGCATGGCCTGACGATGACATTCCGGGGATCTTCAGGGGCGATCATCGCCTGGATAACAATTGGCCTGGTCGGTCCTCCAGCCCAGGCCATTGTGCGCGCTGTTTCTCCTGCGCTTACTCCAGAGCCGCCAGCCCAGGCCCAGGCGGCCGAGTTTGACTACCCCGATCCAGCGTTTTGGGCCGAGCAGTGTCACCTGCTTCAGGCGGCAGGGGAGTATGAGGCGGCCCTGGCCAGCTGCGATCGCGCCATTGGGCTCAGCCCCAGCGACGACAATCTGGCCCTGTGGGCGACCCGAGGCGAGGCCCTGTTTCGCCGGGGCCGCTACGTCGAGGCCCTGGTCTCCTACCAGCGGGTGACCGAAGTTATGCCCGACGATGCCCAGGCCCGCACTCACCAGTGCGCCGCCCTGGTCCAGCTCGACCAGTTTGCAGCGGCGGTTGCAGCCTGTGAGAGTGCGATCGCGATCAATGACAACTGGGGCAGCGAGTCGCCAGCGACAGCCTGGTACAACCTGGGGCTGGCCCTACAGGGGCAGGAACAGTTCGACGCCGCGCTGGATGCCTTCTTTAAGGCTCTAGTTTTTGACGTGAATGACCCTCGCCCCCAGGCCGAGATCTGCGTTCTCTCGGCGGATCTGGGGGTACTGGGGCAGTGCCCCCTGGGGAAAGCCGCTGTCGCCTACGATCAGGCCCTCGGGGCCGACCCCCAAAACCCGTTGCTGTGGTACCGCCAGGGCCTGGTACTGGAGCAACTGGGCCGCTACCATCAATCGCTGGTCTCATTCCGGCGGGCCGTCGCCCTACGCCCCGACCATACCCTGGCCCTGGCCCACCAGTGCGCCGTCCTCAACCAGCTCGAGGAATTTGAAGCTGCCCTTATAGCCTGTGAAACTGCCCTCCAGGGTAACCCCCGCTGGGATGGCCTGGGGCCTGCCTACGGCTGGAGCCAAACCAGCGCCGCCCAAATTGGGCTGGGTGAGTACGAAGCAGCCCTGGCCTCGGCCCAGCGCGCCGTCGCCCTCAACCCCAAGTACCTAGGCGGGTGGAATAATCAGGCGGTCAGCCTGTGGCACCTGGGCCGCTACCCGGAGGCGCTGCGGGCGATTGAGGTGGAGCCGGTGCGGCTGACCGAGGAGCCGTTTGTTGTCGATAGTCGCCGCCAGGTGCTGATGGCCTTTAACCGAGGGCTGATTCTCTACGAACTGGGTCGCTATCGCAGCGCCATTGCCGCCTACTATCAGGCGGCGGACTTGCAGCAGCTTGGCCAAGACTACCTTGGCCCCCGGGGCACCTTTATCAAAGCCGAGCTCATCGCCCAGGTGTGGATGAACCTGGCGATCGCCCAGGTGGCCGATGGGCAAATGGCCGAGGCCCGAGTCTCAGCTCTCACCGCCACCCAGCAAAGCCCCACCAGCGCCGATGGCTGGTACACCCTAGGGCTGGTCTACCTGGCCGATGGGCAGATGGAAAAAGCCTGGCAGGCCTACCAGCAGGCGGCCCGCTTTGAGCCCGAGCGCACCGACGTGCTGCTGGGGCAGGGCCTTACCCTCAGCCAGGCCCATTGCTCCCAGGAGGCAGTTGAGGTATTTGGCGCGGTGTTGAATTTGGACCCCAGCAACCTGGTGGCGCGGCAGCAGTATCGCCAGCTGCTGCAGGAACAGCAGGAACAGGCCAGAGCCGCTTTTTCTGAACCCACTAATGATAGTGATGCGGTCGCGAATCAGTGCATGATTTCCCTTTAAGCGCTGCGGAATCAGTGGGGATGAATGGCATGCGCCCAGGGCAAGATCCACCGCCCTAACTCAGGGATTCGTTAATTTGCGCCTGGGTTGTTGCTGGGCTGCACTATGGTCAAGTCATAGGTGCAAAAGGCCGGTTTCTCCTGTTCAATTAGAGCCCTGAGAGTGGGCTCTTCGCTCTGGAGCTGATGAAATTTTTCGGCGGTCTCAGGCCGCAGCCTAACGGAGAAGTGGTAAGCCTTACCGCCGCCCAGGCAGGGTTCCTCGGAAAAGTTGACCTTGCCCAGAATGAACCCGGCGTCATCGGCATCTTCGATGTGGATGGCGCGATCGCTCAGCGGCAGACCAGTACAGAGATGCAGACAGAGCCGTAGCCCCCGCCGCGTCCCCCGCCACTGATAAATTTCAACGGCGTGGCGAATCAGTTTGCGCTGCTGGCTCAGGGGCCAGCGGGGGTTCATCGGCCAGGCCACCCAGTGGGCCAAAAAAGGCACCAGCGCAGCGGGGGCCGTGAGCGGGTTGAGGTAGGCCCAAAATAGATCGGCCATCTCGAAGGAAGGCTCCAGCGCCTGCTCGCAGATGCTCAAAAATCGACCTAAAAAATCGGACTGCTGGTAGATTTCGGGCAAAAAGTCGAGGTAGACTCGTTCGGGCCGGGTATGCAGCTCAAAGGGCCGGTAGCCTACCAGGTGAGGATCTGCCTCCGGCGACCCGGTTTGGTAAAGAAATAGTTCGCAGTCGTACTGCAATGGCAGTTGGGCCTGGTGGGCCAGGGCCTGGGGCGCTTCAAAGAAGTCGTTAGGCAGGGTAAAGCTAAGGCTGTGGTAAACGGTCTGGCGGGATGCGATCGTAAAGGGTAGGCCTGTAAACCGCTGCCGCTCTAGGCTCGACTGCATCCAGGGTTCATCGGGAGTAAACCAAGCGGCGGGGAACCGCCCGCCCATGGCCAGGTGTAGGTTCAATTCCTGGGGGCTGTCGTTGCGCAGGCGCACGGTCAACTCGCCCCGATGCCCCGGCTTCAGCTTCAGCTCGGTGACCGAGGTCGCGATGGCAGACTGGGCCGTGTCAGCCACCACCACGTCCCAGTCGATGGGCTCTGAGGGAGTAACGGTCAGGTCAATATGGGGGCGCGGGGGGGTCTGTACCATCGGTTTACCGGGCGGGTGGAAAAGTTCTAAAACTCTAAAAACTCAATGTCGTGGCCTGAGCGCAGCTCGCTGCCCTCGTTCCAGGAGGTGGCCACGGCCAAAGCACCCAGTTCCACCTTGGCCATCGGGGTCGGAATCTGCATCCAGCGGGTTTCGTCGCGGTGGCGGTAGGGGCTGATCAAAAACAGATCAACCTGGGCAATCGAATGCACCTCGGGCATCTGTTGGAGCAGGGCAATAATGTCAGATCGTTCGACCGTTCGACCCAAGGGCCAACCCTCGTGCTCTAGTCCCCCCACAATCGGGTTCAAAAATCGGTAGAGGGCGGTTTTGAGCTGGGTGGCGATCCGGGCTCGGTCACCTTCACGGCTGTACTGTCTCTGGAGGTAAACCTGGGCTCGCACCTTGATACCTATGTATTCTGGCGCTTCTACCGAAACCCGAATTCCCAAAGCCCGATGGCGATCCAGATGGGCCTTAAGCTCGCGGGAGAACCCCTGCGAGAGCTGTAACGCCTCAGGCGATAGGCCCTGCTCAAAGCTCAGCTGCTGGTAATGGGGCACGGTGGGAATAATCAGCAGCCGCGCTACCCCTGGCGTGGTCAGATGCTCGGCGGTAATACAGTGCGATCGATAGACCAAACCACCGTCGCGAAACTGCCGGGCTTTTTGCTCAAACTCCTCGGGGGTGAGGGCGGTCTCGCGGGTACGCAGCAGGGCTGGCACCCGAATCATCGCCTCCTCCAGCGATTCGGCCTCACGCCCGCCATTGGCCTCGGCGTAGTTGATCACCTGCTTCACGTAGGGAATCGAGGATTTGAGCACCGTCAGCTGTCTGGCCTTGACATTTCCCTGACTGCCGCCCCCCACCCGATAGGCCTTCATATAGATTTCAGCGCCCACGGTGGGCACCTTGCCGTACTGCCGCTCGGGCTGGCGATCGGCGGCTTCGAGCACCGCCGGAATCGAGCTGTCGGCCTGGGGAAGGGTAGTGAGCGACTGGCGCACCCGCAGGGGGCGGCCCCAGGACTGTACCTGGCTGCGCTCTTGGGTCTGCTGGCGCAGCTGGTGAGGCTCGCGAATCAGTGGGCCAAACTGTACCGTCCCCAGGGTATTGTCAATGGTGTAATGCCGATCTGTCGGGCCTGATTCGCCAAAATCGGGCTTTTCCTCCCAGTTTTCTCTCCCATCGTTAGGCAAACGCACCTCGATCTGCTCTCCTGCCCGCCGCTGCAAAATTGGCTTGCGGCTGAGCTGAAATACCTGACCGGGCTTGCCGTTGCTAATGCCCAACAGCTCTTCGGTCATCTGCACGCATTCGCTGGCCGCAACCACACCGCCCACAGTACGTATGCTCAGGCCGGTAATTTCGGGCGATCGCTGGTATTCAAACTGCTGGCGGTCTGGGTTGGGCATCGTATACACACAGCGTATCCACCGCCCGTGGTAGCGGCCCCAGGCAGTCTGGGGCCATTGCTGGGGCAGATGCAAAACCACGTCGGCCCCCTCCTGCTCAGGGTTAGGGCCGCTGCGCCCCAGTTGGTCGAAGCTAAACCCGCGAGTTTTGTCGTCGCTAGCCACCCGCAAAATGCCGCTGCGCCAGGTGCGCCCGTCCCACACCTGCCAGTCGAGGGGCGGGTTGTTGGGGTTAATGCCGGTGGTAACGGCGATCGGGCCTTTGAAGGTGAGGGCCAGCACATTGCCTGAGATGTCGTTGAGGGCAGCCCCATTCGCCCCCTCCAATTGACTATTGGGGGCCGCATCGATCACCAGATAAAAGCAGTTGCCCGGCTGGCACGATCGCAGCAGGGTGGTGGCGGCCAGCTCCGACCAGTCGCCGTTCTGCTCGGGCAGAGTGTAGCGAAACGGGTTGTCGAGACTATCGCTGTCTAGATCGGCCAGATCGAGGTGGGCAGACGCCTCTAGCTCAATGGCCTCGTGGGCCAGCAACAGGTGCCGAATGCGCGGCACGCCAATGGTCAGATCGCGATCAGTGGTGAAAATTATGGCCTCCTGGGTCTCGGTGCGAACGGTGGCCACCTCCGTCCCCTGGGAAATAGTTTGGGCCATGGGCCGAGCCTCGGTGCGCGCCGCAGGCTGATTGCCGGGGTGCGATTCGCTCAGGGCCCGAGTGAGGTAGAAAGTCAGCTCAGTGCGAGCATGGGCCGGAGGCTGCAACCGAATCCCCAACAGTTCTAAAAATGCCACGTAGTGCTGGCGCGGCACCTGGTTAAACCGATAGAGCATCTGGTGCACCAGCCAGGCAAATAGCTCAATCAGCGTTACCCCAGGGTCGCCGGGGTTGTAGTTTGTCCACTCCGGGCAGTAGCGAGGAATGCGCAGCAGGCATTCTTCGACCAGATCTTCGAAGCTGCGATCGTCCAGTTTGGGCTTGGGCAGTTGGGACAGAAAGTCGAATTCGGAGGTGGGAGTGGGCATGGGGGTGGAGGGTGGATGGGTAGAAGGGTGGATGGAGGAGAATGGCGGATAGAGAGGGAAAGGGAGACGGGGGAGATGGAGGGGATTCAAAATGGTCAATTCAAAATTCAAAAGGGAAACCAGTTTTGAACTTTGAACTTTGAATTTCGAACTCTACTCGCTCTCTTCGGGCGGGATTAAATAAAAGGGATAAACCATGCTGCGGACGTCGTAGCTGGTTTTGGGCTGGTAGGAAATGTTGATCTTCACCTGTCCGGTGGTGGGGTCGGGTTCGGTGATGATATCGACTACATCAATGCGGGGTTCCCAAATTTCTAGTGCCTCTTGCACGTGCAGACGAATCAGCAGCAGCGTTTGGGTATTCATAGGCTCAAATACCATCTCTGAGAGGCGGCAACCAAAGTTAGGTCGATAGACTCGCTCGCCAAGCTTGGTACCCAAAATAATGCGAATTGACTCTTCCAAGTTGGTCGTTTCGCTGCTGAGTTGAAAGCTACCCTGCACGTTGGTCGCGATGGGGAACGCCAGTCCAGCCCCGATGTAGTCAGTTGCATCAATCACAATTAACCTCCTATTTTCACTGTGGGGTAGCCTCCCGTAATGGGATTGGGAGGGCCTAATATTTCCTGAACAATGTCTCCCTGACGGCAGGCGGGAAGCCCATTAATCATTACCGTGGTGCTGCCGTTAATTACAAAGCCAGGGCCGTCAACGCAGAAGGGTACGGGAGAAGGTTGAGCACAAATATGAATATCTGCGCCGCCACCAGCGGCTACCATCATCTCCTCTGCCGCGGCCTGGTGCTCAGCCGCCGCTGCCTCAGAATCTGACTCTTCTCCTTCTGCTGGTTCTTCGGGGGGTGGGGGTGGCGACGGTAAGGATGCCCCCAGAGGAATTCCTCGCCATGCGGGTATTCCCCCAATCAAAACGTCCTGGCTTCCGGGGCCAGGCATCAACATTCCTGGCAAAGGGTGGGTCACCAGATCCATAATGCGTGCTGCATTTCTTCCCACGATGATTACCTCATTTCTTGTGGATATTCTTGTGGATATGATTTACGAATAAAAGGATGACTAAAAGAATTAAAATTGCAAATAAATACAGCCCTATTCCTGGCCGACAGATGAAAAATCAATTCAGTAAAATCATTTTCCCTTTAATGCTAATGTAACTACTCAGGCTGTGGTAGGGGTGATTTAGGAATACCCGAAAACAGGTC
>CAYUBC010000014.1:0-231 GCA_964442885.1 uncultured bacterium
GCTTCACGGTTGTGGGTTAATCCGGGTTTAACCGGGTTTTATTGGGATGGCCATTAGGGCGCGTCCTCGGCAATGCGCTTGGCATCGGAGACGTACTGGCGGTTGGTGCCAACTGCGGCAGCGGCTTCGTCACGGGCCTTGGCCTTGTCCTCAATCGGAGGTGCAAATATTTGCACCTCCGATTTGTACTGTTCAGATTTTCGATCACCGCCATTCCGCCGCCGTCGCTGC
>CAYUBC010000014.1:241-20249 GCA_964442885.1 uncultured bacterium
GCCAGGGCCTCAAGCACGGGCAGTATGTCTAGGGCGATCACAGACCGCTGGCTGCTGGTGAGGTGGCGTCTCATTCTGAGTCGCTATGTGTCTCATAGGCCAGTGTTGATAGTTGCGGCTCCGGCAACTACTCATCAAATTGGGCACGAAAAATGGCAGTTGTAGAGTTTTCGGCCTCCCAAAACTACCCAGTACTACAACGTGTTTCAAGGCCGTTTAGTCCAAAGCTAGTCCTGAGGTGTACTACAGCCTGTCTCAGGGGGCGTCTCAGTAAGCAGTTCGCGGCGCATTTTTGCCAAGACTAGCTGGATTTGCCGATAGCTGATGCCGTACTTGCGAACTAGCTCGTTGACTGTGAGGCCCTTGCTGCGATGGTCGGCAAATATGGCCAGATTGCGCTGGCGGCGGGACTCGACCACATCAAAAGGGATATGCATCGCATTCCCGCCAAATGCAAAGCAGAGCTTGCTAGCAACATCCTGCCCTAGTGCCCGTACTAGGGCATGACTGGGACTGAGCCTGACTGGGAAATAGAGCCGTTGTCCGCCATACAGGTGTTGCAACTGTCGGCAAGCATCGATCCCCACAGTCTCACGAAGCTCGGTCAGCGTCTTTTCCTCAGGCATGGCTACCCTCCAACTCTGTAACTGTTTTAGCGGATAATCGCAGTGTGAGGCGCATTGCGGCGGCTTTTGGAACCGTGCTTTACTTGAGTCGTGGGCATAGAACTGTACATGAGAGAGGCTATGGCTTCCGAACCCAGAGAACCAACTCTGCAAGACTTGGCCGACAAGCTCGACAGGCTAACCACTGAGCTGGACGAGGTGAGACGGAATCAAACCCAGGGCCAGCAGTGGCAGGATCGAACCTGGGACGTGGTGAAGTGGGTTGGGGGCATTAGCGCGGGGCTCGCGATCAGTGCCTCAATTGCCCTAGTGGGCATTGTGCTCAGGCAATTGGGGAATTAGGCAGAGGGCCGATGGGACAAATGTCTCAATTTGACACATTTGGCAAAGTGCCGAGCCACATTCATGTAATGAGCGCGGACTGATCGCTTCAGTATCTGGGCGCGCACATCCAGCGGCAGCGCCGCCAGCGCCTTGGCCTTGGGCAGGCTCAATTCTCCCTGTCGCACCTTCTCAAGCAGCTCTGGCGCGTCCTCAGCAATGCGCTTAGCATCGGAGACGTACTGGCGATTAGTGCCCACTGCGGCGGCGGCTTCTTCAGTGGCCCTAGCCTTACCTTCTCCGGGAGTGTCAAATCTTTGACACTCCCGGTCGCTGCCCTGAAACTGCTTCAGGTTGGCGGTTTGAGCTTCACCATTCTGCCGCCGACGCTGCTCGGCCAGGGCCTCAAACACGGGCAGCATATCAAGAGCAATCACCGACCTCTGGCTGCTGCTGAGGTGGCGGCGTTGCAGGTTCCAGGCTGGGCAGAATCTCGGCTCTTCGCAATTGAACGAACATGTTTGTTTTGCTGGGCCTGCTCTGCCCATTGGCGGACACGTGGCCCTGGGCAGATGTGCAGGCGGCGAGTAGTGGGGCTGACTGGATACCAGCTCTCTTTGGGGATGCTGTACTTCCAATCAATTGGCGATCCGCAGCGGTTGCATTTCGACATAGGAATACCTCCAAAAAGGTGGTGGGCTCACAGGCCGAGTTCTTTTTTTACGGCCTGCACGAGCAGGACAATATCGGCGTCGGCGGCCTTGAGCTGGCGGCCCAGGATCACCGCCCGGACTTTGGTGCCCAATTGGGCAGCTTGGGCAGCAGTGAACTCAGGGCGGCCTAGGGCGATGGCCTCCTGGGCCGCTTGTTCGCTGACGTATCCGCTCTTGATCAGTGAGCGGACTAGGGCAAGGCGGACTTCCCAGGGGAATTGAGCAAATGTGGAGCGAGCCATAACAACCTCCTAAGCGATGGGTGGCAATTCGACAATGCCGCCACTGCCACGGGGGCGGGGCAAGTTGCGGCTAACCTCTCGGCGCTTGGCCATCAATTTCGCTACGGCCTGGGAGGCGGATAGTGGCCGCCCCATTGCCGCTTCCTGGGCCTGCAGAGCCCTGGCCTGGGCGGCTAGGGATTCTGGGCTTTGGAGACATGCCTGCTGCTCTGAGAAGGCCACGGTGGCCCCCAGCCGCTGGAAAATGGCCTCGGCTTCCAGCAGCACGTAGGCGTCGGCAGGGGTGAGCGCCACGCCTTTGGAGGCCGCTAGGGCGATCAGCTCTTGGATGAGCTGGGCCTTGCGTGATGGCTCGGAAAATTCCAGGCTGGCAGAGCGCTTGCGCAAGTCTGCGAGGGTTTTTTCGAGCTGTTGCAGAGCGAATTCTAGATCTGCCACTGAGGCGGTTTGGCTCTCGGCGGCCCTGAGCTCGGCTTCGAGCTTTTCAATGCGGGTGCCGAGTCCGGCGATCTCGGTATTTGCCATAGTGTGTCTCTCCTTTCGTTTATGGGGTTAAAGGCAAAAGTCAAATTAGTATTTACAGAGAATCAGACCAAGCCAGGGTAAGTCGGCCTTTGAGAACCGCCTCGGCCTGTTGCAGCTCCGCCGGAGGCATGCCGGAGGTGTCCATGTCGATGACCAGTTGAGGGGCGGAGACCTGCCTGGCCTCTATGGTTTTCATGGCCAGGTCGGTCACCAAGATCACGACCATGTAGTCGTGAAAATCCTTGGGGGCGTGGTTGATGGCAAAGATGAGCCCGCCCTGCTTGTGACACTGCACCATGCGGCTTACTAGCTCTGCGGCCATCTCGCGATAGGGCATGAGCTCGTGTCTGGGGGCAGTGGCGTAGAACTTCGAGCGGGGGAGGACGATATCGGCAGGGGTGATTGATTTGAGTTGGCGGTGGCGGGCCATAGTGGTTACTCCTGAGTGAGGTCGGTGGAGGGGCTGTTGAATTCAACAGGAGGGGCATTGATGGGTTTCAACAGGTCGTTGTTGAAACAGCGGCGGCCAAGGCCAGGGACGTGGACGACAGACTCCTGTGCGCCTTGTCTATCAAGCCTTACAGCGGTTTCTAGCTCGGTGCAGTAGAGCCATATTTCTGGCACTTCTGAAGGGGCTGTTGAATTGCTGTTGAATTGCTGTTGAATCCCGTATCCCTTGTCTGGCAAGGGCTCTAGCGGTTTATTCAACAATTCCCCAGTTGTGGGGGGTGGGGCTTCTGGTGCAAAGTGGACAGAATTTTGTCCACTTTGGCTGTCACTGTCCACTTTTTCAGGAGAAGAGGCAGAAAAATTATTTTGTTGAATTGCCCCTCTATCGCTTATGTAGCAAGGGTTTCCGCTATTCAACACGGATTCAACATGTTGAATCTGTTGAATAGCGTTTTTTTGTCCACCCCCGGAATCAGGGTGGACAATTTCGGGGTCAGGGTGGACATCGTCGTCGCCATTGATGGCCAGCGTTTTCTCTAGCAGCTCGATCTGGGTAGAGGCCTTGCGAATGTAAATGGCGGACATCCTCTCGCCTCGTTTCTCTACCAGGTCGTCGCACTGGAGACGCTTTAGCACCTCATATAGAGAGCGCTTGGGCAGGTTTGTCGCCTCAGCGATCTGGATGAGTTGTGCGGCCTGCACCTGGTTGAGGTAGTTGAGCACGCGATCTCTTTGGCTAACATCCACGTCTGGCCCCATCCAGTTGCCCAGCAGCCGCCATTCGAGGGTGTTGTTGTCTAGCACGACTTGGAGGTCGAGCTTATTCCAGCCGTTTTCGATGGCGAGGCGGTAGTTGCGCTCATCGGCCACCAGCACCAGAGTCCCCCGGCAGGTGGCACGGATTGAGCTGCTGCCCCGGATGGTGTCGAAGACATCAACGTCGCCTGCATTGTTGACGTTGACCTTGCCCGTGTGGTGAACGAGTAGCCCAGTGCAGCGCTGGCGCTTGCACATTTCCTGGAGCGGCTCTAGGAGCTGGCTCATCTCTGCCGATGATTCGCTGATGGTGGCGTCGCGAATGCGACTCAGGGTGTCGAAGACGACTAGGCGGGCCTGAAGCTCTTCGACTAGCTCTTCGAGCTGGGGCAGCTCCGTTAGCTTGAATCTGTCTAGCCAGTAGACGGGCATACCCGCTTCCCAGCCCTGCTTTAGCTCTCGCTCTTTGGTTTTGGTATCGCTGTCTTCGCAGCGGATATAGATGACTGCGCCCCGGCTGCATGGACGCCCCAGAAACCGCCCGCCACTGGCCACCGCCTTGGAGAGGGTGAGGGCCAAAAGAGACTTACCCGCCCTGGGGGACGCTGCCAGCAGGAACAGCTCATCAGCGGTGAGGATATCGTCTACCAGCCAGTCTGTGAAGTCGGGGGCGCTGGCCAGCATTTCGTCATTGGTCTGGAGGCGATCTCGCAAGTGATTATGTTTTTTGGGTGCCTCCCACACGGTGGCCGCAGCGGCGGCGGTGGTGAACTGGGCAAACAGCCCTGCGTTGATGGCGTCGCTGACGTCCCAGCCTTTGGGCGGGTTTTCTGGGCTGGGGACGGTGGCCACTTTGCAGCGGTCTTTGAGCAGGTGCTGCACTTTGGCGGCACCCTTAGTCCCGGCTTCGTCTAGGTCGTACCAGGTGGTGACGACCCCTGGCAGATGGGCTAGCACCTCTACCGGGGGCACGCTGCTGGCCCCGCAGGTAAAGCAGCTCACCTGTAAGTCATTTTTGATATCGGAGTTACGCACAAAATGGCCCAACAGCATGGCATCCCATTCGCCCTCTGCCAACCAGGTTTGGGTAGGCTGCTTTGGGCGGTGAGTCGTGTAGACGCTTTTGGGAATGCCGTGCTGAGACCATTTTTGCTCTGGCTGCTTGTCTGCCGGTAGCCACGGGGCGATCCGCTTCTTTTGACAGTAAGACTCACCAAAGGGAATGGGGATTGAGATGCAGGGTAGCTTCTCTTGGCCAGCCCTCCCTACCCCCAGACGGTAGTGTTCGATCATATCGGGGGTGATGCCCCGTTCGGTGAGCCAGCGTAGGGCCTGGGTGCTTTGGGTCAGCAGGCGATGGTTCGCGGCTTTGATTTGAGCTTCGCTCACCATTACCTTTGGGGCTGGCTGGGCTGAGAGGCTAGGCGCTGGTAGGGTGCGATCTGCGGCGTAGCCCAGGGCGTCTTTGATTTGCTGTGTGGTGCAGCCTCTGTGGCATTTGAAGGCCCCGGCGTGGGTGGCGTTGGGTACCAGTGAGAGGTTTTTGGCGGTCTTGCCTTCTTGCAGGCAGACGGGGCACTGTGCCCGCCCGCTCTGGTCAAACTCGATATGATCAGTAATGGAAAATGGCATTTCTCGGCACCTGTAGAGGGAATTTTCCCAGCTAACAAAGCCTGAAAATAAGCAGCGCTGGTAGGCGTTGCCGGTGTCTTGTGCTAATATTTAGCAGACATTCCGGTGCTGCTTATTTTTGTTGGCTGGCTTTGGATTGTTAGACATCCGAAATTGATTATTTTGGGTGGCTGGGGTTGTCGTTTTTTTTTTAGTTTTAATAGGGAGCCTGCGCAGGCTCCCTTATTTTTGGGCTTTTACCGGGAGCCGCAAATATTTGCGGCTCCCGGTAAAAGCCCTAGGTGGTGGGCATTTTCCAATTGTTCAGCGTCACCCTAAACGCCTGCTCATCCACAAACAGCTCAGGCACTTTGCAATTCACCTCAAGGCCGTTCACCCGCCAGCGGGTGCCTGCGCTCGCATCTATCCGAGTAGCCCCCGCCGCCACCAGGGCCTTGCCAGCCGCATCCCACTGCTCTAGGGCGGCCTGCAACTGCTCAATAGCGGCGATTACGGCTTGGCCTGCGGCTTCGGCTTCATCCAGGGGCGCTGCACAGGCCTTACGCAAGGCATCTAACTCCTTCTCCAAGTCATCAGTTCTGCGCGTGAGTGAGGGGATCATATCCTCATAGCTCTTCACTTCGCGGATGTAGGCGACCTGGGAGGCTTCGGCTTCTACCAGGGCAAGGCGGTATTCGGCTGGGGTATCAAAAGCGTCGGCGCTGGGTGCTGTTGCGGGTGGGTTTGCCTGCAAGGTGGCTAGCCCCTCTTTCACGCCAGCAATATCATTCTTGAGTCTGGCGAGATCATCGTTTAATGCCATGTGTGGCTCCTTAAAAAACAACTTTGGGGATGGACAAATTAAGCGCTCTGCCGTGCATTTGCAGGCGATTCCAACTGCGCTAGATAGCGCTGACACCAAGCCTCATGCAGCCTTGGATCGTGCCTTGTGGCAAAAAAGTGGGAGATTGCCTCCGGGTTAAACCGCACCCCAGATCGTGGGGAGCCAGGCCTCAATTTGGTGTAGTGAACTCCTAAGATCCACTGCCCACCATACTGATATTTTTTGGTTAGCTCCGTGGAGACATCAAACAACTTTGCGATGGTTTGCCGCGTGGCCCAAAGCTTTTGCCTATCATCTGAAACGGTCGTACTCTGTTGCTTTGCCATTCTTCTCACCCCCTGCATAGGCTTTTATAGAACACTAATACCAATTACGTAAAAGCAGGATAACACCCATTCACCGATTCCTCTAAGGTGCTACTTGTCTCCCCAAAGTCAAGCATTTTGCATGAAGTTTTTGGCCCACTTGAAAGCAGGCTTAAAGGGCACTTAAAGAGGGCTTAAAGGCCCTTTGAAGATTCGGCCTGCCAAGTACAACGGCAAGCTATTAGAAAAACTTTCTTGCGTTGCGGGCTATAGGAAAAAGTGAACAGTACCCTTTTCTCAAAAACTTGCTCAACCCCAAATTTTGGGGTAAAGCCCCAATTTGGGGCTAAAGCCTCACGGCAAATTTTGCCGTGGAGTTCGTTCTCCTGGCCTAGCTCTGGGGTGGGGTGGGGTCTTCAATTTCCCAGGGCGCTGGGGCTTTCCCTTCATCAATAGCTTTGCGAACAGCCTCTTCTACCAGAAAGGCCGCGAGCGTGGTGGGCTTATTGTCTTCCCTCGCTGCCCACTCATCCAGGGCCTTGGCAATCCCATCCGGCAGGGTGATGAAGTAGCGCTTACTCACAGTGATCTCAGTCATTAAGGCACCTTTCAATACTACTAGCTGGTTACGTTTCAGTAACTCACCAAAAACTTGATAGCTAATTACTAGCATATTAGTTACTGATATGCTAGCTTGTGTTCCATGAAGCGAAACGGCATAGGCACAGAGCTGGCACTGCTTACCCGTTCCAGACTTGTTCCATTCCGTTCGGTGCCAGTACCCAAAACCCTTTTGGAGGAATTTCGACTATGCAGAGCCTGCATTCCTTTTGCACCCAGCACGGGCTAGCCAAAACCAGCGTTAAACGCTGGCTAAATGCCAATGGCTACGACACCAGCGGAGGACTTTCTGAGGCCGCCATCAATGCTGCCTTGGGCCATTTCAAGCCTGCGCCGGTGGCGGCGGTAGAAGCCGAATTAGTGGAGCCAGCAGAGGCCCAAATGGTGGTGCATAACCCTGCGGCCCAGGGCATTGTTCCTATCACAATTCAAAGCCTGACGGTGAACATTACCCAGGCCAATACTCAGGCATTGGATCTTGAGACAGCTCGTTTTCAGGCCATCTCTGGTGAGGGCCTTAGCTCCATAGGCAAATACCTCCAGGCCGACTTGGTGACTACGGTTAAGCACGCAATTGCTCAGAACCGCCATGCGGTGGCAGGGCTCAATGCCCAGGCTGCTGTAGGGCTGGCTAACAGCCTGGGAAAGCCCGCCGACGAAGATTTGCCACCTGCTGCTTAATTTTGTTGGTCTTTTTTCTCGCACTTTACTTAGGAACCCAAAAACATGGATATCCGCGACCTTCCGATCGACGAACCCCTACCTATTTCCCTGGTGGTGGTGCCCCAGCAGCCCCTCAAGCGCCGCACCAAGCTAAGCCCTAGTGAGCTGGCCATTGCCAAGAGCATTGCCCCGCCGCCTGCGTCCGCTCAATAAAAAACCAGCAAATCGGAACCCCTTTCCGATTTGCTGGCTGTAGAAACGACCTTTTGAGGTAACTAGATTATGAATCCATCTCCCTCAGACAGAGCGCTTGCCCTCTGGCTTGCCCAGCAGCAGCAGGCGAGCCAGCTTGCCCAGCAGCAGAGCGCCACAGAACTGCATTTGCACAATCACCACCACGCGGCTCCGGTGGCTCCCATCACCCCAGCCGCTCCCATCACCCCAGAGCCGCAGAGTGAAACCCGGCTACATCCCCTGGTGGTGGCGGCTACGCTGCTGCTGCTCTCCGTGAGCATCAGCCTACCGCTGGCCATGTTCGCGGCTGTCGTTGAGGCCGTGCGAGGCCCTGAAGTCCACTACGTGCCCAGGAGCTGGTAATGTCGAACCTTGACGAAAATAAACCGGAAATCATTACCCGCACGGCCTGGGGCGGCAAAAACTCCGTTTCGCTGGGCGGCAACCGCTACAGCATCAAGAGTGAGTCGCTGTTTAGGGCGGCTAACTTTGTGGCGCTGCCTAGCCGTGGCTTGGTCGTTGATGCAGCCTTTTGGATTGCCTCGGCGGCCACTGCGCTGCGGCTGGCCTTCTCCCTTATGGCAAGCGGGCTAGTCCCCCACTACCTGGGCTTGGTGGTGCTAGCGCTGATCCTCCTTCCGCCCATGGGGGCCATTGGCATGGTGGCTGATGCCTTACCTAACCACCGCCCGGACTGCTGGGCCAGGGTGCTCATGCTCACCGTGGCCGTGCTGATCGCCAGCAATTTCTTCTGGAGCCTGCCGAGATGAGCCGATACAACTTTGAGCGAACAGACTATCCTCTGCTCTTGGGTATTCGCATGAGGCGGGGGCTGCTGAGCTGGGGGCTGGCCCTCACGGCCTGGAGCCTGCTGCTAGGCTCCACCCTGGTAGTGGAGGAGCAAGATAGGCGGCTCCACTGGATTCGTACTGCCCTAATTGCCGCCGCCCTGCCCATTGCCGGACTAGGCCGCTTTGCGGTGGAGGACGCGGTGAAGGCAGGGCGCGCCCTGCTCGACTACGAAGACGTTTCCGATGCCGCTCGCCAGCAGCTGCTCTGGCAAGAGGCCACCGATGCGGTGGAGGATGCCGAGGCAGCAGCTCCCCCAGAGGTGATCGACGGATGGGAATACCTGGGCAGGGCAGCGCGGGAATGGAGAACACACCTCGCCCTGCTCAGCCCGACTGACACAGGCAAAAGCTCATTCCTGTATCTACTCCTGGGGGCTTGCAGCCGCAGCCGCGAAACGTGCGTCCAGGCCATCGAAGGCAAAGGGGCGGCCTGGGCTGGACTCCCCGCTGAGAATGTGGTGCGTATCAACTTCCGCCCCACCCTGGACGATGCCCACCAGCTCTGTGCTCGCCTGCACCGTCTACTGGACTTGGTGCAGCGCCGGGTGGATCAGGGCCGATGGGAGGGCCCGCAAATGCTGGTAGTGCTGGAGGAGTATTTGGCCCTCTCCTCCACGCTGAAGAAAAAAGGCGGGGCATTCCGGCCCTATGGCCTCAGCCTGGAGTTATCGGTGGAGTCTATGGCTGCCGTTGCCAGGGGCGGCGGCGGGCAACTGATTTTGGTGAGCCAGAGCCCAAACGCTGACGATCTCAAGTTTTCAGGCGGGGTGCGGGCCAACTTTCGGATCGCCTGCCTCGGCTCTAGGCTGGGAGGCTTTGATGCCGTCGAGCGGATGCTGGATAATCACGCCTTCATCAATAAGCGAGAGCGAGAGCGCATTGAGGCTGAGTACCAGGAAGCTAAAAAGCAGCTGGTGAGTGATCGCCATCCACTGTTGCTCACCAACTTACTCGGCCCTTGGGTTTGCTTTCCGCTGCCCTACTTAAATGAGCAAGCGCTGGCTAATCTCTCAATTCAGTCGCTGCCAGTTCCTGATGAGTTGCTCATTGATGATGGCTGGCTACCTGGAGCCGACGAAATAGTTAGCGACGGGCCGCCAGCACAACCAGCTACTATCCATCGCCCAAAAAGCCAGGGCGAAACGTCTACCACGGTTGAGGTTTTTGCCCAGCTCGACATAGAGCCCAGCCCTGGGGAATGCCCCTCCTTGGCAGACATTGAAGCACTGGTTCTTCAGGTTTTAGCTAAGGCGAATGAGCCCCTAAAAGCCCATCAAATTAAGTCCAAACGTCAGCGGCTGAAACTGATGGACAAAGACACGCTCAATATTGTTTTGAGTGGCTTGGCGAGGCAAGGCAAGCTCTGCCAGACCGATGAACCAACCCCTCGATATAGCCTGCCCCCCACACTTCCCCCACGCGATGAGCCAGGCCCGGCAGGCATAGCGGGCCTGGAACTGGCAAGGCGTCTAGCCATCGGGCAGCCCAAATCCGGGCATCCGCCAATCTGGCCTAGCAGGATGGGCCGGACTGGCGGCAAAAACCTACTATCCAAGGAGAAAAACCATGAACCCTGAGACAATTAACGCTGTCGAAAAAGCGCTTGATAACCTGTTTAAGGCCGCAGCCCTGGCCAACGTTTTGGGCTTTGCTTTGGTGGCCAATGAAGAAAACTGCACCGACATCAGCGGTGCCTCCCAGGTGGCATTTGATATCTGCAATCTTTTAAACGAAGCAACTGAGGAAGTCAGTGATATTAAGTGTCATTTGCAAGGGTTGAAGCGACTAAGTTAAAGCCTTTTCGGTTCAGCAAAAATTTGCTGAACCGAAAAGGCCGTTCCGGAACATGGCAACATTGGAGGCCAGGCGCGTGGTGAACAGACGACGACAACAACAGCTCACACTAGACGATGCTCTGATCGAGCAGTCCCTAGATTCGCATCTTGCATCCTTGGAAGCACAAGGCGTCTCTGCGGAGATGTTCTTGCTGCGCTTGATGTACAGACTTACCCTGGAAAAGCTTCAGCGGTTTTCACATCTCCAGCAGCAACAATTTCTTTGCTGGCTGGCTGAAGACCTGCTTCGCGATGAGACTTAAAGGGAGAACTCCCGGAGATGACTCAAAGCTCTGGCAGCCGCAAATCCTTAGTGGCCGCCACATAATGCTGATAAATCATTTTTGCCGTATTCCCCACCAGCGCCGCCACGTCCTCCACCGGCATTCGCGACCGCAGCATCAGCGTGATCGCCGTGTGGCGGCAGCAGTAAAGCGGCCTGTCCTCAAGGCCCAGCTCTGCCAGTAATGGGTGCCATACTTCTCTCCCCAGGCAGCCAGGCCGCACCATGCCGCCCCTAGGGCCAGTGAACACCAGGGCGGTAGAGTCGGCCTCCTGGGGGCGAATGCGCTCTAGCAGAGCCTGCGTTTTACTATCCATGGGCACGCGCCGAAAGCGGGAATTTTTCAGTCCTTCAGAGATTCGCACGCCGCCCGCCCCTCGCCTGGCCACGTGGCTGAAGATAAGGGTATCGCCCCGTACATCCCGCCAGTGGAGCGCAGAGGCTTCCCCAGGGCGGCAACCAGTGCGAAACAGGAACTCAACATAAGGCCCGTAGTGGTGGCCTTCCAAGGCCGCCAAAATAGCAGCGCGTTCGTCCAGCTCGAAGGGGAAAGGACGGCGCACCTGCACTGGACTTGGCAGCCGCAGCTTTTCAAAAGGGTTGCTTGGAATGCGCCCCGCCTCAACAGCGCACCGCCCCGCCGCCTTGAGGTTTACATACAGTCGATAGGCAGAGCTAGGGGCGTGGTGATCCGCCACGTACCGCAAAATTTGCGGTGCCTCCCGTAAGTCGTGGGTAGGCAGCGCCTCAACCGCTCGCGTCCACGTCCGGCTAAGGACTCGCCAGCTCGCAGGGGAGAGGCGAGGCTCCTGGCGAGCCAGGTAGTCGGCCCAAATATCCAGCAGGCTAGGGCCTGGAGGGCGGCGCTTTGGCACCTCATAGCGAGCCAGGGAGCGGTCAAAGTTCCCTGAGTGCAAGTCCTCAGTCATTCGCCGGGCAATGCGCTCTGCAATGGTTCGGTTCGTGGGATTATCTCGAAGGCCCACGGGGGCATTTGAGCGCTTGCCGTTGTCGCTCCAGCGGTAGTACAGCCGCCCGTCCTTGGCCCAAACAGATGTCTTTTTGGCTCTCGGCATTTGGCAACAAAGTTGGCAATCCAAATTTATATGTACAAAAATATACCACGCTAATACCATTTTTCAGTTCATATGAACTGTTTTAGCTATGCCTAGAAAATGTCGCCAAAAGCCAGAAAGCTAAGCGCTGCAAGGGTTGCAGCGAACTTGGGCAGCGGCGGCTAGTTAGTTCTATGGTTTCACTATTGGTAACCGTGGCGAGCCTTGGCCCTGCGCCCTGCCATAGTTGGAGCGTTGGGTTTGGTTCTGTGGCCATGGCAAATCGTTTTCTGGGGAATCGAGTTTATGGTTGGCTGGGGTTAGGGCTGGGGCTGGCCGTCTTAACTAGCTGTGCCGAGGTGCCAACCATTGTGCTACGAGACGAGTCTGTAGCCAGTCCTGAAGCATCTGAACTCGCTGAAATAGACCAATACAGTCGCGGGGGCGATTCGACTCAGATAGCTGCCCCTGCAACCGCACCAGCGCCTGGCGCAGTGAGCGAACCCATGCCAGATCTGGGGCAGGCTACCCCTCAACTCGTCAAGCAGGCCAGCCTGGCGCTGTTGACCACGGATTTAGATAAAGCTGTGGCAGATGTGCAGGACATTGTGCAAAACGCCAAGGGCAATTTACTGGGCCTGCAAGACTACCGCTCACCAGAGGGCACCGCTCACCAAATCACCATGACGTTGCGTGTACCCCAGGCTCAGCTAGAGCCTGTCCTGGATAAAATTCGTCCCCTGGGCACCGTGCAACAGCAAGCCCTAACGGCGCAAGATGTCTCGACCCAGTTGGTGGATATCAACGCCCGGCTTAAGAATCTGCGCCAGTCTGAGGCGGCGCTGCTTGAAATTATGGAGCGTTCTGGAGAAATCTCCCATGTTTTGGAGGTAGCCCGCGAACTCAGCACCGTGCGAGAATCCATTGAGCGTCTAGCGGCCCAGCAGCAAAATCTACAACGGCAGGTCGCCTACGCGCAGATTGACCTCACCCTACAGAGCCCGGTGGCAGCCGTTCCTCCCCTCCGGCCAGTGCGCGAAAGCCTGGACTACACCTGGCAAACCGCCACCCAATCTGTGAAAGCCTTCACGGTGAACGGGCTTAAGATCGGCCTCTGGTTGTTGGCCTACAGCCCTTACCTAGCCCTGCTGGCAGGCCTAGGCTATGGTGGCTACCGACTCTGGGCTGGGCGGGCGGTAATCGCCGCTGCGGTGGATCGTGAAACGGTCTAACCGGTTTGCTCCGGGGTTGCCCACGATAGCTTCAAAGTCTCTTAACCCGAAATTAAGAGAGTTAGGGCTTGATTGAAACATAGAGAATACGCCTCAGCGGCGATGAAGTTATTCACCCCAGTGGCCTAGAATGACACAGAGATGGGGCTACAACAGACTCTCTAGGGCCAGCAGGCAATTGGGCAAACGGTGATGGAACAGCGACAAAGTGATGTCCTGATTATTGGTGGAGGGGTGATTGGTTTGGCGATCGCCCTGGAACTCCACCACCAGGGCGCTACTGTCACCCTATTGAGCAAAGACTTTGCCCAGGCGGCCAGCCATGCAGCGGCGGGGATGTTAGCCCCCAGGGCCGAAGGCATTTCCCCTGGCCCCATGCTAGATCTCTGTTTGGCCAGTCTAGAACGCTACCCAGACTGGGTGGCTAAGCTCGAAGCCCTGACCGGACAATCGGTAGGCTACTGGCCCTGTGGCATTCTGGCTCCGCGCACCAGCTTGCCAGACGCTATCCAGACTGAGGAAGCAGGCGAGTGGTTAGAGGCCAGTGCCATTCGCTATTACCAGCCTGGCCTGGGTGAGGCGGTTCAGGGCGGCTACTGGTTTCCTGAAGATGGCCAGGTCAACAATCAGGCGCTTGTGCAGACGCTGCGTAGCGCTGTGATTGATCTGGGCATCACAATTCATGAAGGTGTAGGAGCCACCGCCTTAGACCAGCAGCGAGGCCGAATTAGCCAGGTTTGCACCGCCAACAAAGGCGAGTTTAAGGCTGAGCACATTGTCCTGGCAGCAGGGGCCTGGAGCTACGAATTGCTGCCGGTACCGGTGTTCCCCAAAAAAGGGGAAATGGTCAGTCTGCAAGTGCCACCCGGCTATGGCACCCGCCAACCGCTGCAACGGGTGTTGTTTGGAGAAGACATCTACATCGTGCCGCGCCAGGATGGGCGGATTGTGCTGGGGGCTACCAGTCAGACGGTCGGCTTTACCCCTGGCAATACTGCCGCTGGCGTCAACCAACTGCTGAGCAATGCCACCACCCTGCTCCCCTGGTTGGCTGACTTTACCCTAGAGCAAACCTGGTGGGGCTACCGCCCCGCAACTCCGGATGAATGGCCCCTCCTTGGCCCTGGCCCAGCAGAGAATTTGATCCTGGCTACCGGTCACTATCGCAATGGCATCTTGCTGGCTCCCATAACGGCACACCTGATTAGTCAGGCCATACAGGGCAAGGCTGCTCCTCTGCTCAAGGCCTTCTCCTGGGAGCGCTTTCGCAACCCTAGCTCACTCTCCCTACCAGCAACGCCTACCGCTGTTTCTTCACCCATCCCCACCATGACCCGCTTGAATGCTGCCCCTGCTCCTGCCTTAAGTGCCCCAGAGACAAATTCTGTCATACCCCTTGGCGATACCGCGTTGGCCGACCAGCCCCTGACCATTGCCGGACGTACCTTCTCGTCGCGGCTGATGACTGGCACCGGCAAATACAGCAATTTCGACACCATGCGCCAGAGCATTGCCGCCAGCGGCTGCGAAATTGTCACCGTGGCGGTGCGGCGAGTGCAGACCAACGCCCCCGGCCACGAAGGGCTGGCCGACGCTCTGGACTGGTCGAAGCTGTGGATGCTGCCTAACACGGCTGGCTGCCAAACCGCTGAAGAAGCGATTCGGGTGGCTCGTTTGGGTCGGGAAATGGCTAAGCTGCTGGGCCAGGAAGACAACAACTTCGTCAAACTAGAAGTGATTCCCGATGCCAAGTACCTGCTGCCCGACCCCATTGGCACCCTGGAAGCGGCGGAACAATTGGTGAAGGAAGGCTTTGCCGTGCTGCCTTACATCAACGCCGACCCACTATTGGCCAAGCGATTAGAAGACGTCGGCTGCGCTACCGTGATGCCTCTGGGCTCACCAATTGGCTCTGGGCAGGGCATTCGCAACAGCGCCAATATTCAAATCATCATTGAAAACGCTACGGTGCCGGTCGTGGTAGACGCTGGCATTGGCACCCCCAGCGAAGCGGCAGCGGCTATGGAAATGGGGGCCGATGCGCTGCTGATTAATACGGCGATCGCGAAGGCCATCAATCCCGTAGCGATGGGCCGAGCCATGGGGCTGGCGGCGATCGCGGGTCGCCTGGCCTACCACGCCGGTCGCATTCCGGTACGAGACATGGCCAGCGCCAGCTCACCGCTGACCGGGCAAGTGAAGGGATAGTTAAATCCAGAAAACCTTCCTCAGTCGGTCAACAGTTCTTTGCCCGCCAGCCAACGATGCCTGGGCAAAGTGATTCAGTTTGGAACCCACAGGCATCCATGAGGAAGGGGCGGGCTTTGTGGTGCGGAAACTCAACGTCGCCATCGATCAGCAAAACACACCCTATGTAATCCCCTACCGCTACCTGATCAAGCTACTGGGCACTGAAACCGCCTTCTGTCCTAATGTCATTGTGCTTGACCAGACCCAGCTGGCCCAAGAGCCGCTGCGGCAGCAGGAACCCGTCATTTGTCGGGGAGCATCCATCAAACTGGTGGTCGAGGTGGTCAGCACCAACTGGCAAAACGACTATGCCCGTAAAGCTAAACCCGGATTTCTCACCAGCATGTTTTGAGGGAGTCCCCCTCACCCGGCAAGACCTGAACCGTGGAGTGAGAGAAGAACTTATCGGTAGCAGGGGAAAATATTCGGTTTCTTGGGCAGTCATAGGGACGTTTGGGAGAGGATGAGCCGGGTCGTCCGGCGTTCAAGCATGGCAAAGCCAGGGAGTGGAGGTGCCATCCTGGGCCTAGGTGACGGAAACGGAGGGAACAGCGGTTGGTTTGCTCATGGGTCTGGGTTGCTAGAGCTGGGTTAAGAGGTCGTTGGAGGAATAAATGGGTAGACTGCTGCCACTGAAGTCTTTGGCATTGCGCGTGACAATAGTATCAAGTCCTTGAGCTACGGCACTACAAATCTGAACGG
Organism: uncultured bacterium; assembly: GCA_964442885.1. GTDB lineage: Bacteria > Cyanobacteriota > Cyanobacteriia > Phormidesmidales > Phormidesmidaceae > Nodosilinea. The sequence goes on from CAYUBC010000014.1 coordinate 16,361, forward strand.
CATCTTCAAAATCATCGCAATTAGAATTCAACGCTGATTCCAAAATGTCTCGGTCTACTGGACAAACGGCCATCGCAGCCAGAGTTTCTGAGACAGCTTGCTTGGCTTTGTCCAGGCTTTGGGTGTGTCTACGCGCAATGTAAAAAACATCGGTCAGGGTGGTGGCGGTAACATAGCCAACTACTTCCCCGTTGCCAACAGCTTGAAATAGTCGTTCTGCATCTTGAAACAACGGCTCTCGCTGCAATAAGAAATCCAGAATAATGTTGGTATCAATCAAAATTTTCATGAAAGATATTTCTCGATCCGCCGCTCTTCTAACATACCTGCCACGTCTTGGTTGGTGGGGGCGGGCTGATCGGTCTTGAGCAATCCTCGCATCTTTTGGATGGCGTTAGCACGCTGGGCGATGCCCCGTAGGCCGGTGAGGGTTCCAGGGGGGACGACCTGGGTTTGAGGGGAGGGGAGTTGTTTTTGGTGGAGAAATTCGGCGAAGTGAAGAACTTCGTTGATTTGGTCTTCTGGAAGCGTTTGGATGAGCTGATAGAGCTTTTCGGCAGCTGTCATGGGCTTAGCAGGGTAAGGAAAATGGCCGGGGACGTTGTAATTGACCAAGTTAGCAGCAGGATTCAATACAACGGCAGAATGTCGTCTAGCCGAAGCTGAATGTTGGGGAGTATGGGTGAGGCGATCGCCTCACCCAGTCGGTATTGATGCTGGTGGTACTCATCCCCGGCCAGTTGGCAGACGGTGAAGGTGGGTTGCTTAGATTTGCCGATGAAGGCAACGCCGCCTAGCCCGCGATAGTCAACAATCCAATATTCAAGAATGCCGAGCAGGGCATATTCTTCTACTTTGCGGGCGTAGTCGCTCTCCCAATTGCTGCTGACGACTTCGACCACGAGTTTGATAGAGTGACCCAGGGTGATGACGGGTTGCCGTTGCCAAAGCGGTTCGTTGGCCAGGGCTGTTTCGTCTAGAACGACAATGTCAGGACGACGGGCCGTAGCGATGTCGGCAAAGGGACGAACTAAGCAGGCGCGGGGAATAAACCAGGGATAGTTGGCCTGAGTAATGGCCATGCCAATGTGGGTTGCGAGTTTACCGCCAACGGTTTCGTGGGGGCCGGTCGGTGACCTATCAATGAGTTCTCCGTCGGCCAATTCATAGCGGGTATCATCGCTGTATTCGGCAATGAACTGATCTATGCTGAGGGCTTGGGTTGAGGTGTAGGTCATGGTGCTAGGTTAGATGTGCTAGTTGAGCTACAGGAATATGCTCGTAGATTTCTCTATTTTCTTCCTGAGCTTGACGCAAGTCATACTGAGTTTGCAAGTTCATCCAGAACTGAGCACTATTGCCGAAATATTTCGACAGACGCAGGGCTGTGTCTGCTGTAATGCTGCGCTTCTCAGATAAAATTTCGCTAATTCGAGTCTGGGCTACACCGATGTCTTTACTTAACCGATAGGGGGTTATGTCAAGCGGCTCTAGAAATTCTAGCCGTAGAATTTCGCCGGGATGAATGTTTGGCAAACGCTCACTATCCATAGGTCTTTTCTCAGTGATAGTCTACAATTTCAACTCGATCTGCATTACTTTCCTGCGTCCATGTAAAACAGATACGCCACTGATCGTTAATGCGGATGCTGTATTGACCCTGACGTTTACCAGTTAGTTTCTCTAATCGGTTGCCGGGTGGCACACGCAAATCGTTAACTGATGTAGCAGCATCTATCAGGAGAAGCTTGCGTAAAGCTATCTTTTGGATCTCAGGCGTATAGTGGCGCGACCGGAAGCCATCAAAGATACGCTTGGTTTCGTCGGACTTAAACCCTACAATCACAATACTATCGGACGGCGTTACTACTGTCAAGCAGTGGCATTATAGCAAGGTTGGAAGGAATGATCACTTTTGAAGCCAGTCTTAACTAGCCTTGGCAAAGGAGCGAACAGTTAAGATTTCATCAGAACGTAAGCTCTCAACTATGGATATTGGTACGGCAATGACTGCAAGAGATTCGCCTACGGCATTAAACACTTCTAAAACGCAGCCCTCCTCACCGTTACTGGGGTGAGGGACAAAATCGACTAGTGTTGCGACATCCCCGGCTCTGAGTTGATGTTCTGGCAAATCACAGGTTAAAGCGACTTCTTGATATAGTTCTAGAGACATATTTAATTCTCCTTAAGTGGCTTGAGGGTTACAAACTGAAATTTTCCATCAACCTGTCGTCGTAGCCAAATGGTAACTACCGATAGCACCACATCATTTACGCCAATCAGTTCTCCTGTAGCTCGATAAAAGGTTCCATACTCGTTATCTCCATCTTCAATAGCCTCAACTATTTTTATAAGCGACTGAATAGCGACTTTCAGTCTTTCTGGATTCTCTACCGTAAATCCGGCTTTTGCTAGAAACTTCGACTTATCATTCCTAGCTTTTTGCACCAGCAGGTAACGGGTTATCTTATCATCTGGAATAATTGCTGTCTCTGGAATCCTCACGCCAAAACTCTTATGAATTTTCTATTGTGTAATAAACGAGGTCAATCTTCGTCAGGCTGATGATAGGAGAGGCATTGATCACCCAGCGTCTAGCCACGGCCAACCTCTTCTATGAGTTCTTCAGATGTGGTTTGAAAGGGGGAGACCTCAAATCGGCTAAGGGCTTGAAGAAAAGCTTGGCGGCTGATACCTGCAATTTCGGCAGCTTTGGATTGAGAAACCATGCCAACTTCATACCATTTGACGACGGCGGCGATGAGCAATTCTTGGGCAAATTCGTCTGGGGTACTGCGAAGGGTCGAGAAGGCGCTTTCTGGCAGGTTGAGTTGAATTTGAATCATAGGATTAGGTTTGGGTGATGGTTTTAGGGTAATAGCTCGAAATAATCACAGTGTTTAGGGCGGATAATTGAAAAATCTCGTCGATCAAGGGTGTAAACGCGAGTGATCGATAGTCGCTCAGCGGTTGCAATAATTGCGGCATCTGTAAAATCAAGCTGATTATCGGCGTATTGTTCCAGAATTTGCTGTACTCTTACCAAATCCTCTATTGTTGGGCTCTTCCGGGTTTGTGACTGAGAGTGTATATGCAGATACACTTTGCTGGCGCTTAAGGGGCTGAAACCCTTGTCAGGCTTGACATAAGTCTGGCTTATCACCAGTTACCCAGAAGAGCCTATTGTGTGGCTTCAAGCTGCACGATATCGGGTGTCATGCTAGTCACAAAGTAGCGCATGGCTTGATGTCCTAATCTTGAAGCAATTAAGTAGCAGATTTCAGGTAAGACAACTACAGGTAGTACTAACTTCTCATTCACATTTTGAGCCACCATGAGCACCCGTTGGTGGTTGCGATCGCTCTGATCGGTCAAAGCAAACAAAAAGCTGGTGTCGAGTATTGCCGTCACGACTGCTCTCCTGGTTTGCTGCTCCAGCCATGAATCGGATCAATTTCGTTGCGCAAAATTTCTTCGTCAGTGTCTGAAATATCGGGTTGTCCAGATTTTCCTAATCCTGCGATCGCCATTAGGAAATTTTGCTTAGGCAAGTCGGTGCTCTGCTGTTGGACTGTTTTATAACGTAGATAGTCAACAAAGCTAGCAAGCTCAATTAGAACTTCATCGGGCAGTGCATTGACGGCCTCAATCAGATGTTGTCGCTCTACAGTTGTTTTGATCATGACTAGAACCCAAATATATAGTGTAACGTCTTCATTTTTGAGTGCTTTTCGGTTTGCGTTTGGCTGGCTTTTTCGAGGTTGCCGACGTAGAGCAGGTACGAGCGGGCGATGCGGCTAAAGCGGGGGACTTGGCCCTCACCCCCGGCCCCTCTCCCACCCTGGGCTACCGTGTACACATAAGTCCTGAAACCCTTGCGGTTAGG
>CAYUBC010000015.1:0-20222 GCA_964442885.1 uncultured bacterium
TTCAGCTTGGGAAGCTGACGTTCTACCACTGAACTACACCCGCATGGCAATTCAAAATTTTGAGTTGTCAGTTTTAAGTCCAAGCCGTCTTCAACTTAAAACTCAACCCTCAAAATTCCAAGTCTCCATTATACGGTTATTTGCTCAAGGTGTATGGCCTTGGTGCAGGTTCCGAATCGGGATGCGGCCCAGGGGGTGTCTGGCGACCGCCCAGGCGGCGCAACAGGTTGACAATCAGGCTGTTCAGCCGGTCAATGTAGGTGAACAGCACGGGCACTACCACCAGGGTGAGCAGGGTTGAGGTAGTAAAGCCGCCCAGCACCGCGATCGCCATGGGGCTGCGGGCCTCTCCACCGGCTCCCCACTCCAGGGCAATGGGCACCATGCCAGCCATAGTAGAAATTGAGGTCATCAGGATGGGGCGCAGGCGCGTCACCCCGGCCTCCATCATGGCGGTTTTGCGAGATTTGCCCTGTTGCAGCGCCATCAGGCCATAGTCCACCAGCAGAATCGAGTTCTTGGTGACCAGGCCCATCAGCAACACAATTCCGATCAGGGCAAACAGGCCCAGGGGTTTTTGGGTTACCAGCAGACCCATTAGCGCCCCACCCACCGAGAGCGGCAGGGCCGCCATCACCGCCAGGGGATGGATGAAGTTGTTGTACAGCAGCACCAGCACGGCGTAAATCATCAGCACTGCCGTGGCCAGGGCCAGGCCAAACCGGGTAAAGACTTCCCGCATAATTTCGGCATCGCCAGCGGGCTGCTGGGTAACCCCGGCAGGGAGGTTTTGCATAGTCGGCAGGGCATCTACCGCCGTCAGCCCTTGCCCCAGGGTAATGCCCTGCAAATTGCCGCCGATAGTCACCTGACGAGAGCGATCAAAGCGGTCAACCTGGGCGGGGCCGCTGCCAAAGTTGATGTCGGCCACAGCAGAGAGGGGAATGAGTTCCCCAGTTTGGCTGGGCACTCGCAGGGTTTGTAGGATGATTGGGTCATCCCGAAAGGCCGGGTCAATTTGGACGCGGATGGGAATTTGGCGATCGCCCAGGTTAAAGTCAGCCAGGTTAGCGTCGGTATCTCCCAGGGTGGCCAGGGAAGCCGTACTGGCAATCGCCTGCACCGTCACCCCCAGGTCAGCGGCGCGCTCTACATCGGGAACAATTTGCACCTCAGGCCGCACCAGGCTAGCAGTGGAATTGACATCCACCAGACCAGCGACGCCGCGCATATCGCGGGTAAGGGCATCGGCAGCCTGGCGTAGAGCCGTCGGATCATTACTCTTCAGCACCACGGTCAAGTCTTTGCCTTCCCCAGAGGCCCCAGCGCTCTGGAAGCTGATGCGGGCACCGGGTATCTGCTGAAATAGCGATCTAGCCTGCTGCTCAAAGTCAGCCTGGGAGATATCTCGCTTTCCCTTAGGCACCAGACGAACGTAGAGCGTAGCCTGGTTAACGCCACTATCGCCGCCCTCGGTGGCCAGCACGGTGGCTACCGGAGGTTGGCCTAGCAACGCCTGACTAAGCTGGGTGGTAACCTGCTCGGTGTCGGCTAGGGTGGAGCCTGGCGGCAGATCCACAGAAATGGTAGACAGGCCAGAGTCGCTACTGTCAAACAAGTTGGTAGGAATGTAGGGTACCAACCGCAAACTACCCATGAAAAACACCAGAGCCAGGGCCAGGGTCACCCCACGGTGTTTGAACGCCCAGGCTAGCATCATCCGGTAGGGGCCGACTCGCTGGGGAGCGCCCGGGGTTGGGTGGCCATTCAAGCCAGGGGTATGGCCATTTTGCCCAGCCCCTTCGCCGATCTGGGTTTCTCCCTTTGGACGCATGAGATAGGCCGCCATCATCGGTGTAACCAGGCGAGCCACAACGGTAGAAAAGACCGTAGCCACCGCCACCGTTACCCCAAAGGGCTGAAAGAACTTACCCGGAATCCCGCCCATAAAGGCAACCGGCAGGAAAACCGCCACGATGGTGGCCGTGGTGGTGATTACCGCCAGGCCCACCTCAGCGGTAGAGTCTAGCGCCGCCTGAAACGGTGCTTTACCCATCTGCATGTGGCGCTCGACGTTTTCAATTTCCACAATGGCATCGTCTACCAAGTTGCCGACGGCTAGGGTCAGGGCCAGCAGGGTCATGCTGTTGAGGGTGTAGTCTAACCACTGCAACACCAGAAAGGTGGGGATAATGGACAGCGGCAGGGCCATAGCGGTAATCAACGTCGCCCGCCAGTCGCGCAGAAAAACCCCCACTACCAGAACGGCCAGCACGCAACCCACAAGCAGCGCGTCAATGGAGGCCTGGTAGGAATCGCGGATTTCATCCGCACGGGTGAAGATCAGGTCAATGCTGACATCCTCTGGCAGGGTTCCCGCCAGGCGGCTTACCGCAGCCCGCACCCCCTCTTCCACCGACACCAGAATGCTGCCCGTGCTGCGGTAGATAGAAAAGGCCACCACCGGCTGGTTGTTGAACTGGGCAGACTGCCGGGCTTCCCTAAAGCCACTGTCCACGCTGCCCAGGCTGCTGAGGGGTACCGTGGTGCCGTTGGGTAAGGTAATGCGGTAGGCCCGCAGGGTATCCACCGTGGGGGCACTGCCCAGGGTACGGAAGCTCTGCTCCTGACCGCCCAGGGTCGCTCGCCCACTGGGTAGGTTAATGTTCAGCGCCCGAATCTGGTCATTCACCTGGGTGGCAGTAATGCCCAGGGCATCCAGTTGTTGCGGGTCAAGATCAACACGAACTTCAGGATCAACCCCGCCTACCCGGTCTACCCGCGCCACGCCGCTAACGGTGAGAATTTCCTGGCTGATGGTGCGGTCTACCAGGTCGCTGAGTTCTTCGACCGAGCGCTGGCTGGAGTTAACGGCGTAGGTCATGATCACGCCATCGCCAAACTCTAGCCGCTGAATTACCGGCTCTTGAATGCTGCCCGGTAAATCCTGCCGGATGCGGGTAACGGCATCGCGCACATCGTTGGTGGCCCGATCCACATCGGTGCCCAGCACAAAGGAAATGACGGTGGTGGAACTGCCTTCCCGCACCGTTGAGCGAATTTCGTCAATGTTGCCCAGTCCGGCGACGGCGTCTTCTACTTTCTTCGTCACCTGGTTCTCTAATTCCTCTGGCCCCGCCCCGGTTTGGGTCACCGTCACCGTTACCGCAGGAAAGTCAATGTTGGGGTTTTCATCAATACCCAACTGGCCAAAGGCCAAGAGTCCTCCCAACGTCAGCACCAGAAAGAGAACGATAACCGGGATAGGGTTACGAATTGACCAGCCAGAAAGGTTCATGGGGAATGTGGAGTGAAGGGTGAAGAGTTGGAGGGGTCGGGTGAATTGACCGCATAATGCACCCTAGGGGACAACGGTGACGACATCGCCGTCCTGGAGGAAGCCAACCCCAGAGGTGACAACCTGTTCTCCAGCCTGCAAGCCCTGGCGCACCTCCACCGTCGCGGGTTGATTGCCGCTGCCGGGCAGGCGGTTGCCCAGTTCCACCCGTCGCGCCGTCACCTGGTTACCGCTGCCCAAAACAAAAACCTGGGTAGTGCCATCGGGCTGGGGCTGCAGGGCGGTGACGGGAACCGTCAGGCCGGGGCGGGAGGCGGTGGTAATGTCGCCGCGTAGAAACATGCCGGGTTTGAGCAGGGTGCTGGCAGGCAGGGTGATGTTGACGAAGGCCACCCGCGTGGCTGCATTCACCACCGGGTCGATGGACTGCACCGTACCCTGCAAGCGCAGGCGGCTATCGGTGTTAGAAGTAATGGCTACGGTTGCGCCCATTGGCACCCGGTCAAGCTGGGCCTGGGGCACCTCCGCCACCAGTTTGAGCTGGTTGTTTTGAATCAGCGTCACCACCGGGGTGCCGGGGGCGGAAATATCCCCCACCGTGGCGCGGCGTTCGGCAATGGTGCCAGCCACGGGAGCGCGCACGGTGGTCTGAGTTAGCTGGGTTTGCAGGCGATCGATGGCGGCTTGTTGCGATTTAACACCGGCCTCGGCACTGGTTACTTCGGCCCTGGCCAGGCCCACCGCTTCTTGGGCGGTCAGCACCTGGGTTTGCTGACGGGTGAGTTCCTGCTGGCTAATGGCTCCGCGATCGGCCAGGGCCTGGGTGCGTTGTAGGTTTTGCTGGGCTTCTGCCAGGTTGGCCTGGGTCTGGGCCTGGGCGGCCTGGCGCTGCGTCACCTGGGCCTGGGCCACGGAAAGCTGGGCCTGGGCCTGGCGTAAATCCGCCTGGAGGGTGGCATCGTCCAATATGGCTAGAGCCTGACCAGCGCTGACGGCATCGCCCTCACGCACCAGCAGCTCACGAATTTGCAGCCCGCTCACCTGGGGAGCAATGGAGAGCAAATCCGTAGCCTGCACAGTTCCGTTCACGGCCAGGGTGTCGGCCACCGTGGTAGATAGGGCTGGAGCCACAGTCACGGTCTGAGTTGCCGTTGGCGGGGCGGGAGCTGGAGTATCAGAAGCCGTTTCTTCCCCCGCACCTAAAAAGCGCGTTCCGGCCAGGGTTAACAGCACACCCGCCCCTAACCCAACCAGCAGGCCAGACCAACGCCAGCCAGTTTTGCCCTGGGGGGGCGCTTCACTGTAGGTCACCAGCCCATCAGTCGGGGGGCGAAGGGCACCCGTCGTCTCCAACGATGAGGAGGAAGAGGAATTGGGCACAGCACCATCCTTGGACGCCAGGCGTCTAAACGTTACGAAATATTTACTTTTTTATTATGACCTAAAGTTGGTCGGAGCCGGGATCACTGGATTTTTCCGGTCCATTTAAACTGTGTATTGTTACTATGGGGCGAGCTCATGGACAACACTGACTCGCATCACACCTCTCTGTCAGGCTGGTTTGGTGTAATAACAGATAGTCCCTTGGGTGAGATAGTTCCCCTGCATTCGTCACGGCTGGCTCCGTATCCCTCACGCCAACGGTATTATCCCCCCCAATTTCCATAAGGCAGGTCTTGGGAATGTTTAACGCCACCGAAATTCTCATCGGCGACTTTGTTGAAAAGCTTAGAACCGGCTATCACCGCACCTACGGCGGCCTCAACCCCGACTATGAAGACATTATTGCCTGGGCCGGCAGCATGGCCCTGGAAAATATTGCCAATAGCGACGCTCTCTATCACGATGTCGAACATACCATTCTGGTTACCCTGGTAGGGCAAGAAATTTTGCGGGGCAGGCACATTCGCGAGGGCGGCGTAACCTGCGAAGACTGGCTGCACTTCATTATTTCCCTGGTCTGTCACGATATTGGCTACGTCAAAGGGGTCTGCCGCCCTGACCAAGACCGCAACCATCTCTATTCCACAGGCCAGGGGGACGAAATGGTGCTGCTGCAACCCGGCGCGTCTGACGCTTCTCTGACGCCTTACCATGTGGATCGCGGCAAGCGGTTCATCGAGGAACGGTTTGGCAACAATCGGCTCATTAACGCCGAAATCATCAAGCAGAACATTGAGCTAACCCGCTTCCCGGTGCCGAAGGAAGAAGATCACCAAGACACCCAAAACTTCCCTGGCCTGGTGCGGGCGGCGGATTTGATTGGCCAGCTCAGCGACCCCCGCTACCTGAAGAAAATTGCGGCCCTGTTTTATGAATTTGAAGAAACCGGCCAGAACAAGTACCTGGGCTACGCCAACCCTGGTGATTTGCGGGCCAACTACCCCAAGTTTTACTGGAACGTGGTGCATCCCTATATCCAAGATGGGCTGCGGTATCTCTCCCTTACTCAGGAAGGGAAGCAAATTATTGCTAACCTGTATTCCAATGTTTTCATGGTAGAAAACGAAAAAGACGTAATCCATACCTGATGCAGCAATGACCTGGTGGCGCAAACTTAAAACTAACCGACTGGCCCAACTGGGGGCAATTTTGTTGATTGTCCTCTACCTGGTAGCGCTAGGAGCTGATTTTTTTGCGCCCTACAGCCCCTACGCGGCGCAGCCTAACGGCTCCCTGCTGCCGCCCACCCAAATTTACTGGCGCGATGCGGAGACAGGGGCCTTCTTCCCCCACGTTTACCCCACCACCCAGGGGTCGCTAGATATGGACACGGGCGATCGCGAGCTGATTGTAGACCGCAGCCAGCCCTCCGCGATTCGCCTGCTGCACCGTAACGCCGAGGGCCAACTGAAGCTGTTTGACACCGCTGGCCCCGGCCAGCTCAACCTGCTGGGTACCGACGAGCAGGCCCGCGACCAGTTCAGTCGGCTTATTCACGGCAGCCGCGTTAGCCTCAGCGTCGGGTTAATTGGCATTGCCATCTCCTTTCCCCTGGGGATGCTGGTGGGCGGTGTGGCCGGGTACTTTGGCGGCGCGATCGATGCGGTGCTGATGCGGTTTGTGGAAGTGCTGATGACGATTCCCAGCATCTACCTGCTGGTGGCGTTGGCAGCGGTATTGCCACCGGGCTTGAGCAGCACCCAGCGGTTTTTGCTGATTGTGCTGATTACCTCCCTGATTGGCTGGGCCGGACTAGCCAGGGTAATTCGCGGCCAGGTGCTGGCCATTAAAGAACAGGATTTTGTCCAGGCCAGCCGGGTAATGGGGGGCCAGCCGCTTTACATCATTGCTCGCCATGTGCTGCCCCAAACCGCCACCTACGGAATTATTGCGGCCACCCTGGCCATTCCCGGCTTTATTTTGGCGGAGGCTGTCCTGAGCTTTATTGGCCTGGGCATTCAGCAGCCCGATGCCTCCTGGGGCAACATGCTGTCGCTGGCGACCAACGCCTCGATTCTGGTATTACAACCTTGGCTAGTGTGGCCCCCGGCGATTTTAATTGTGGTGACGTCTCTGGCCTTTAACCTGCTGGGCGACGGTTTGCGGGATGCCCTTGATCCTCGCACGCTGAAGTCTTAGGTTGACCAGCCCTGCCACTGGTTTGCTAGAGTCGGTGGAAGCTGTACTCCGCGATTGCTAGCCATGCTTAGTTACTCTGCACCGCCCGTTACCCCCGGCAGCCTGTGGTCTAAAATTCAACAGCAAACCGGGCATGCGCTGGCCTGCGGTGCCCTGCAACCCATCGAGACCCACTATGAGTTTGTGGAGCAGGGGGGCATGCGCTTCTTGGTCAGACTATTGGCCAATCTGGCTCGCAAGGAAAAGGCTAACCAGAATCAGGCGCAACACCAGAAGGCTGGCCAGGAGTTCAACCCCTTTCTGCCCTACGACGAAGACCTGTTTGTAGCCAACCTTTCTGGCACCCATCTCTGTTTGCTGAACAAGTACAACGTGGTTGACCACCACATTTTGATCATCACCCGCGCCTTTGAGGATCAAGACACCTGGCTCACCCTGGCCGACCTGGAAGCCCTGGCGTTTTGTATGGCCGAAATGGACGGTCTAGCCTTCTACAATGGCGGTCGTTTGGCTGGGGCAAGCCAGCGCCACAAGCATCTGCAACTGATACCGCCTCCCCTCTGCCCGGATGGTAGCTCCCTGCCCTTAGCCCTGGCCATCCAACGGCTAAATCTCAAGGATGAGCTAAATCAGCCAGGGGCAGACATCGCTGCCTACCAGCACCCAGATTTTGCCTTTCACCATGCCATTGTTTGGCTAGGGCACCATCAAACCCTAGCGGCTCAGGCATTACTGGCCGCCTACCACACCGTGCTGACTAGGTTAGGCGCCAATCTGGCGGCAGCACCTGGTTCCTTTGCCTACAATCTTTTAGTCACCCGCCAGTGGATGATGGGCGTTTGCCGCCGCCAGGAGCACTACCAGAGGATTCCCGTCAATTCCCTGGGCTTTGCTGGATCGCTGCTGGTCAAAAATCAGGAACAGTTAAGCCTGCTCAAAACCCTTGGGCCTATGACCGTGCTAGGACAGGTAGCCTGCCACAAAAAGGATGAACTATAAAACAAGGCTTGCCTTATTTCGCATCGGCCTCTTTGCTGCCCACAAAGCGATGGGCCACCGTTTCTGGCTGAATCGCCGATAGGATGGTGTGACCAGAATCCGTGATAATAACAGCGCGGGTGCGGCGTCCGTAGGTGGCATCCACCAGTTGACCTCGCTCACGGGCATCGCTGATGATGCGCTTAATGGGAGCCGACTCTGGGCTGACGATGGCAATCACCCGGTTGGCCGACACGATGTTGCCGAAGCCGATATTGATGAGCTTAATGTCCATAATGTAGATAGGGGTGATAAACCAGGCTACTAACCATAACCCTGTAGCTAGCTCTAGCTTGCCTCAAGCCCAACGCTAATTTCCAGCTAAAGTTCGCTTTTTGTGACGTGAATCAGATCTATTGCCCATATTAACGAATAGCCTTGGAGCTTGGGGTTAATATCCGGCAAAATTTCAGATTTCTGGCGGTTTCGTTCTCTGGGCTACATATTTCTAGCCCTGGATGAAATTCCCAGTTGTTCTTGCCCCTACCGGCCTTTTGGCCCTTTGAGTTCGCGAGGATAAGCCCATGCAACCGGTTGACGTAACAACCCTGATGGCCGTCTGCCACGACCTGGCCGCTAACTGGTTGCCAGCCCGCTGTGAGCAGGTGGTGCAAACGGATACCACCAGCCTGGCCATAGCGTTGCGAACCTTGCAACAACGCCGCTGGCTAACGGTGTCCTGGCATCCCCAGGCGGCCCGGCTGCATCTGGGCGATGCCCCCCCCAAGGGGCCAGATACCTTTACCTTTAGCCAGCAGCTCAAACATCAGCTTAACCAGCTAGCCCTGGTGGCCATCGCCCCGGTCGCCCCCTGGGAGCGCGTGCTTGATCTGCAATTTGGCAGTCGTCCCGGTGACCCGCCCCAGTGGCACCTGTATGTCGAAATTATGGGCAAGTACAGCAACGTGGTGTTGGCCAATGCCCAAAATCAAATCGTCACGGCGGCCCACCAGGTCAGCGAGCAGCAATCGCGGGTGCGGCCCATTCAAACCGGCGACCCCTACGTGCGGCCCCCGGCCCTCCTGGCTACCCTACCCAATCGCCAGGAATCCCAGGCCACCTGGCAAGAACGCATCACTCTGGTACCCACAACCCTGCCTAAAATGCTGATGCAGAGCTACGGCGGGTTAAGTTCGGCCCTGGTAAAATCCCTCCTGGCAGCGGCTCAGCTCCACCCCGACCAGCCCCCTGATACGCTGACCCAGGCCGATTGGGAGCGGCTATTTAGCGTCTGGCAGCGGTGGCTAACCGACCTTGAGCAGGGTCAGGTTTACCCCGGTTGGACGGCTACCGGCTACACCCTGCTGGATTGGGCAGCGGCCAACCCGGCCCCGGATATCCACGCCCTACTCAACGAGTACTACCGTCACGAGCTTCAACTACAGCAGTTTGAGCGCCTCAAAAACCAGTTGCAGCAAAAATTAAAGGGGCTCCTGGGTAAACTGCGGCAAAAGGCCAGCACCTTTGAGCAGCGCCTCGACCAGTCCGCCCAGGCCGACCAGTATCGCCAGCAGGCCGATTTGTTAATGACCTACAGCTACCAGTGGCAACCGGGCACCACCCGCATGGTGCTGGAAGATTTTGAGACCGGCGACCCGATCACCATTGCCATTGATCCAGACAAAACCGCCATTCAACAGGCCCAGCGCCTCTACAAACAGCATCAAAAACTCAGGCGGGCCAAGGATGCCGTTGCCCCTCTGCTGGCTGAAGTGCAGGCCGAACTCACCTACCTGGAGCAGGTAGACGCCGCCCTCACCCAACTGGCCCATTACGATGAACCCGCTGATTTAGAGGCGCTAATCGACATTCGCGCTGAGTTGATTCAGCAGGGCTATATGGCTGACCCTGGCTACCGTGCCAGCGATGCTCGCCTCACCAAAGCCGAGGGCTTCCGCCGTCTGCGCACCCCCGACGAACTGACCGTGCTAATTGGCCGCAACAACCGCCAGAACGACCTGCTAATTTCCACCGTCGCCACCGACTACGACCTCTGGTTTCACACCCAGGAAATTCCTGGCAGCCATGTGTTGCTCAGGCTAGAGGCGGGGCAGGTGCCCAGCGATGGCGACCTGCAGTACGTGGCTGACCTGGCCGCTTACTTTAGTCGAGCCCGCCAGGCCGACCAGGTACCCGTGGTTTATACCCAACCTCGCCATGTCTACAAACCCAAAGGCGCACGCCCCGGCATGGTGATTTATAAACATGAAACCGTGATTTGGGGACAACCTCAACGCTTGCAGAGCCAATCAGAATGGCTAGCCTCCCTGGAATCTGCGGGAGTCTAGGGGTTGTCATCAATTAGTTGCGGATGGCCCAAGAACCAAGGGTTACAGCCCCTAGCTGGTTTGCTGGGGCGGGTGTGGCAGGGCTTATTTTGCAAGGGTTTCGGTTGTAATTGATGACATGCCCCAGGGACGGCTAAGTACATTTGCTCATCAGGCAAGGTTATCAAATCCCTACATTTTAAGTAGAGATTGTGTTAAGGAAAATCTGTACTTGTTGTTACAATGGGCCATGGAGGAGATGAGAGCCCTCCCGGCAGGAACTTCCCCTGGCTAGAAAGCTTTGAGGCAGCTTCCTCCAATTTGAGAGAACAACATAGGTAATTAGTATCACCTGGGTCGGCTTCTAAGGGAGCCGATTTTTTTTATTCTTTACAGAGGGGCGGGGTTAGCCGGATGAAGGGGCTAGCTACGACCACCATTACTCAGATTGATCTTCAGGGAAGAAAAAGTCGGTAGGTTCTTCATCTTCCTCGGCGGCGGTATAGCTGCGGTAATATTCCTCTAGCTCAGCGGCACTAATCGACCGTTCGGAGGGATTCTCGAAAAAGGCTTTCACTTTCAGATAACGCCTTAGCCCTTCGGCCCCGGCATCGTGCTGGGTAGCTACTTTAAAGTCTTCGGGGAAGGTGTCGCTAATTTGCAGCCAGGCTTCTTCCAGAATATCCTCAACCTCTTCATTGGGGGCGCTGTCAATCAGTGCTTCTAGCCCGTCAAGGATATCAATCAGTTTGAGAATTTCTGGAAGTTTTTCCGAATCAGACATTGAGCCTTGCATAGAGAGGGGCTGGACAACCGCACACGCTTAGAAAAATTTTAGTGGAGTATGAGTCCTAATGATCGGTTATTCAGACTCAAATGGAGGGTGGATCTCCCCCAGGGGTTTTGGGTTGGGGCCGGGGGCTGGCCTGTCTAGCTCCGCCTCAAAGCGGCTAATCACCAGGCTATCGGGTTGCCAGGGGGGGCACCAGTAAAGCTCCTGGCAGACCACGGCGGGCACTGCCAGGGGCGCAAAATTGGCGAACCGTACCAACCCCAGGTTGCTTTCTCCCACAACTTCATAGCCCTCATGCAGCCAGCGATTAGTCCACACCCAGCGCAACCACCGTGGCCACAGGCACTGGGATTTACGGCCAGAGCGATTGTGGGATAACCAGGTAAGCTGGCTGCCCCAGGCTGGGGCCTGGGCCGGCTGCCGCCTCAGCCACTCAATGCGATAAAACCAGTCTGGCGATGGAGTCAGGTTTGCCGAGTTGGCCCTTGGCTGGGTTGCAGGCCGGGCCGGGCGGCGTCGCCAGGGCCACAGCCACTGACGGGGAAGTTCCTGTTGAGCGGGGGGATGCTGCCAGCCCATCCACTCACGGGGCCGTTCTGGCAGTAAAGCCTTGAGCTTAGTTTGCAGAACCCGGGTTTTGAGTTCGGCATTTTTAAGGGCGCTGGCCGTGAACTGCACCATCCATTGCGGCGGTTCCGACCCTGTAGCGCTGGTCTGCCAGTAGGTAAGCTGGGCCGCAAAGCCGTAGTGAATATCCCCCGACAGCACAATCAGGCGATCGCGGTGGCTAAACAGGACCCTGAGCAACTCTGCCAGGGCCAGTTCGTGCAGGTTCCAGGAGTCGCCGACATCATGGCCAAAGACGTTGCCCTGCCGCAGACTCCACTGCTGGGCCCAATCAATCACCTGGAGATGGATGACGTTGGTAGGGGCCACAATGATGGTCTCCAAACCCTGGGCCTGGGTTTGGTTGAGCGGCTGCTGCAACTGTTGCTTGAGGGCGGTGGGGCTGAGCAGGCGGGGCACGGCCTTAGCGTCGGCATGGTCTGGATAACCGCGCCAGGTACGGGTGTCCAGCACAATCACCTCGTGGCAGGAGCTCCGCACCGTGTAGTGCCAGCACAGGGCCTCGGGATGGTGGTCGAGCACCCACACCGGCGAGTCGGCTCGAAAATTCGGTTGGCCCGCCTCAGTTTGGCGCGGCAGACCCAGCCGTTGAGCCAAGGTCGCCTCCGCTTGCAGATCGGTGCCGCCGGAACCGGCCCAGGCCTGAGCCGCCGTGAGCAGGCGATCGCCCGCTGTGCCAGGGCCAAACTGGTCGGGGGTGTTGCCCCAGGCTTGGGTCAGGGCGTAGGCCAGCAGCCCATTTTGCACCATGCGACGGCCCAGGGGACGGCCTAACACCCGCTCGCACCAGGCCCGGTTGAGGTACCAGTCGTCGCTGATTTCGTGGTCGTCAAAAATCATGTAGGTGGGGATATTAGCCAGGGCTCGCTGCACCTTACCCAGACCGCGCCCGAACGCCTGGAGACTAGCGACCTCCCGATTCCAGGCGGCGGCTTCCCTAGCGTGCTGATAGCGCTCTTCTCCCCTGGGCCAGTCGCCCCAGAGCACGGGCGACCAGGCAAACAGGTAGGCCAGGGTATATTCGCCCAGGCTCAGCAGGTGGCTGTTGATGTGATCGGTTTTATTGTGAAAGCCTGCCGTAGCGCCCGCCAGATGTTCGACCACGTGGGTGCGATCGCCCGGCGAGAGATGATGGGCCATCAGCGGCCTGCCCTGCCCTTGAGGATCCGTAGGCAGCGCTTCTTCCCAACCCAGGAGAGCCTGGCTGGCATCGGTAAGGGCAAACAGCCAGGGATTGGCGACATCATCGCTGTAGATCTGGTCGCCGGTTAAAAAGAGCTGGTGGGGTCGTCGCTGGCTGTCCTGGGCCGACTGTTGCAGCAGCTCGTCCACAATGGGCAGGGCATCGATGCCGCCGCCGTGGGTTTTGCGGCAGGAGCCGTGCAGTAAGACGAGGTCATCAATGGCCAGGGGCGGCAGGACAAAGGTTGGTAGCCCATGATCGAAATAGCTAATGGGGGTAGAAATCCCGTCCGCGTTTAGCGCCTGTTGGAGAGAGCAGGGACTTGACGATGACCCAGCGGGCTCAAGGTGGAGATCGTAGGCGTAGATTTGCCCGGACTGGAGCGGCTGACCGGCTTGGAGCGTCGCTGTTACCGCCACCAGATGCAGATGATGACCCAGGGCAATGGTGGCCCGCGTGCCTTCCAGCCGGGCTGGCCCCAGGGCAAGCCCCTGGCCTGCAGCCGTTTCAAACACCCGCAGCGTCACCCGACAGGGTTGCCGCAGGGCAACCCATACCGTAACGGCGGTAGGCTCTGTGCGGCGCAGGATTGGCCCAGCTAAAACCAGGGGCAATTGGTGCAGGCGATCGCGGAGAGGTATCCAGGCCATAACATTGGGGCACAGAGCCAGAAACAGCAGGCAGAGCTAAAGGACTCAACCGGGGCAATCGCGATCGCTGATTTCGCCGTTGGCCAGACGAGTCTGGCAGAGCCGGGCTAGGCTCAGGTCGGTGCGCACCAGGTTAGCGCCGCGCAGGTCCGCGTTGGTGAGATTGGCATTGGCCAGGTTAGCGTCGCGAATCAGCGCTTCTCGCAGGTTAGCGCCCGTGAAGTCCACCTCGGCCATCTGAGCCCCAATCAAGTTAGCCCGATAAAGTTGACCATTGGTTAGGGTAGCACCGGTCAGGTTGGCCTGGCTAAAACCGGCCTCCGACAGGTTGGCGTCGTCTAGCCTGGCTCCCTGCAAATTGCTGCCCGACCAGGCGCTACCCCGCGCCGCTACGCCAGTTAGGTTTACCTGGGGGGCTTCTACCATCACCGCCCTGGCTCGATTAAGGGCCGCCTGGCTGAAATTGGCCTGGGAGAGGTTGGCTTCAGCCAGGTCAGCATCATTTAGGATGGCCTGCTGGCCATTGGCTCTTTCTAGATTAGCCAGGGCCAGGGTGGCGTTCGTGAGTTTGGCCTCAGACAGGTTAGCCCCGGCCAGGTTGGCGTTCGTGAGATCGGCCCGCTCCAGGGCGGCCCCGGCCAGCACCGCCCCACTCAGGTCGCAGGCAACGCAGGTGCGGCTAATCAACAACTGCCGGAGCTGGCCAGAATCAACTGCCAGGGCTGTTGGCCAGCCTAGCGTGAGCGCTGCCAGAGAAAGACCGTTAAGCCAGGGAAGTAACCCACTGTAAGAGATGCGCCAGCCCATCTTCGTTGCCACCTGTAAAAGATCTGCGATCAACTCTGAGAATTGCTTCTAAAATGTGGCATTGTCTCTGGTTGCCTGAGAAGCTATCCCGTTCTGCTTCTATTGATGTTGATGGTAGCAATAGCTTTTGTCTAGTGTCTGAGGGGCTCGCCTGGGCAATGGCCAGGAAGTAGCCCCACGTCGTTTTTGCCTTCTGGTCTGGGTGGTTCGGTTGCATGGCATCTACATCAGCACGGTCAACGTTGAAGTCTGAACAGGGGCGATCGCCCGATTTTGGGCGGCAGCTTAAGCCCTGGGCCTGGATTTGGCCAGGCCTGTGGGTGGTGTTGTTGACTGGGTCAGGTTTGTTTTGCGGCTGGGCGCTGCTGTGGCTCACCCGCATTCCCCCCCTGCCCGACTGCGACCAGATCACGCCCTTTCACTCGGCCCGCGATATGCTCTACTGCGCCAAGGCCCAGGCCCGCACGGGGGAGCCCAACAACCTGGTGCAGTCAGTCTTGCTGACGGTAAACTGGCCCAAGGCCGACGCCAACTACCCCGAAGCCCAGGAAATCATGAAAGATTCCTCGGAGCAAATTCTGGTGTTGGCCAACCGCTGGGCTCAGTCTGGCAAATTGGAGGATGCGGTAAAGCTGGCCGGGGAAATTCCCCCTAGTTCGCCGCTGCGCAAGCCTGCCCAGGCCATGATCTACGAATGGCAGCAGGACTGGGGCCGGGGCGAGGCTATTGAGGCGGATATTCGCACGGCCCTGGCCGCTCAGGACTGGGCCGGGGCCAAAGGGCAGTTGCAAGGGCTAAAAGCCCTCAAGAGCAACTACTGGCTAACCACTCGCTTTAACTTCTGGCATCACCAGATCAGCCTCGAGCAACAAGCCTGGGAGCAGCTTTTAGCGGCCCGTAATCTGGCCGCCCAGGGGTCGCCGGAAGCGCTACAACAGGCCATCGTTCTGGCCCGCCAGCTCGATCTACGCAGCCAGGTGTGGGCCACGGCGGAGCAAGAGGTGAACCAGTGGAGCCAAACCCTGCTTCAGGCCGGGCTAGACCAGTGGCATGCCGGTAATCCAGAGGCAGCCCTGGCCCTAGTTAGCGTGGTGCCGCCCAGCCCTAATCTCACCCCGGCGGCGGCAGATTTGCTGCGCCTCAGCCAGGCTCAGCGGCTGGCGGCCCAGGTCAGCCAGGACGGTGAGGCCATTGTGCCGCGCTACGGCCATTTGCTGAATTTGATGGAGGCGATCGCCGCCGTCAACCAAATTCCTGGGGACAGTGCCTTTGCCTCGGCAGGCCAGACATCCCTGGCGACCTGGCAGGCTCAGCTAGAGGATCTCCAGCGGCTCAAGTTTGGCTCTATGGTGGCTAAGCTGGGGCAAACCCTCACCTACCAGTGGGCCATGCACCAGGCCCAACAGGTCGAGCCAGGGCGGCCCCGCCGCATTCAGGGGCAAACCCTGCTGGCCGACTGGCGACTTAGCCTGCAGCGGATTGAAGATCGCCCCACCCTGCTACAGGCCAGGGCGATGGCCCAACCGGGCACCATTCCTGCCCTCCAGGCGGCCATTGCCAAGGCCGGTGAAGTTGAGCTGGGTCGCGCCCTGCGAGTCGAAGCCCAAACCCTGATCTCTGCCTGGCAGGGGGAAATCCAAACCATTGAAGACCGCCCGATTCTGGAAGCGGCCGTGGCCCTGGCGAATCAGGGCAAGCTCCCAGAAGCCATTGCTGAGGCTCGAAAAATTCAGGCCAATCGTGCCCTGCATAGCCGCGCCCAAACCCTAATTCAAGACTGGACGACGACGATTCAAATCGCTGAGGATCAGCCCATTCTCGACAAGGCCAAGAACTTGGCCTACGTTGGCAGCCTGACGGCGGCTATTAACCTGGCCTCCCAAATTGCCCCAGGGCGGGCGCTCTACGATGAGGCTCGCAGTGCCATTACTTTGTGGAAAGCCGAACGAGCCTACATCTGGTCGATCTGGGAAGCGGAAGGGCGCTCTACCCCGGCTAACCCTACCCCCGATGGGACTGAGTCAGAATGACCGGCTCTCCCCTGCGCCTGATGCTGGTTGATGACGACCCGGTCTTTCGCCTGGGGTTGCGCATCTGGCTGGAACAGTCGGCGGGCTATCGGGTGGTAGCTGAGGCGAACCAGACCCAGGACGCCCTGGCCATTTTGGCGGCTCGTTCTACCCTGGCAGGGGGAGATGCCTGGTCAGAACTGGATGACAGCCAATCCCTACCGCCCCCCAGCCACCCCGCCCCAGGGAATCCCGATGTTGATCTGGTGATTCTCGACCTGGGCATGGGGGCGGGCGATCCGGGGCAACTGCCAGGGCTACAACTCTGTGCGGAGATTAAGCGTCGCTATCCAACCCTGCCGGTGCTGGTGCTGAGCGCCCAGGGCGAACCTGTGTTGGAAGCCGCCGCCCGCCAGCTTGGGGCCGATGGCTTTGGGGCCAGGAGCCTGCCCGTGGCTGACCTGGGACAGCTCATTGAGCAGCTCTGCCCAGCTCGGCGCGAATGGACGACCCCTGGGCGGCCTATCTCCCCAATGCGAGCCCAACCGCCGCGATCCCAGGATGACCCCTCCATGGGAGTATTCGCCGCGCCACTGCCTGGTCAGGGCGGGAGGATGGGGCCCTGGGCCAGGCTGAAGACTAACCTGCGACGCTCCTCAGAGCAGCAAATTGAAGCGGTGATGGCCACAATTGAGGCCGAGCAGAGCCGGGGCCGGGCCGATCTATGGACAGAGGCCGTGCTGGCCGGACGCTACCGAGAGCTGCGGGCCGCGCGATGGCTGGTGCGTCAGCTACTTGCCACCCCTGGGTGGACAGAGGCCGACTGGCCCGCTTCTACCCTGCCAATCAACTCGCCTGGGAGCAATCAGGCGGGCAGAGTCGGCTCACGCCCATTGCCCTCGCGCCCCCCCGGCCCCAATGATGCCCTGGCGATCTCTGGCGAATCCCCGTTGGCCTGGCCCCAGGGAGATCTGGCCAACCTGATTTTTGAGCGCGTGTTTAGCAAACTTCAGGGTTGCCTCGACAACACCAGCACCGTTCCCCTGGAAATTGACATTCTGCGCGATGACAAAAAGCGAGAACTGTTTTATCTGATCCTCAGAAAATTTGAAGACACTCTGGAGCGCCTGCGCCAGGCCGATGTGCTACCGGGTCAACTCCCGGAAAAAAGCTCGCTGGTGCTCAGGGATTTATGGGCCGCCACCCTGGAGGATTTCTTTGGCCGCTACTACACCGTGCCAGTCGCCAACCTAGAGCAACCCGTTGTGGCCACCTTGATGACGGAGGAGGAGGTGGTGCAGGGCTCGATTTTAGACCGGATTCCCCTGGTGGATATGTTGCTGGGACACCTTTTATTTCAGGAGTCGATGGTGGTAGATGGCGGCCTCTACGGGGCTACCAGTGCTGCTGCCCTTGACCGCAGCCAGGCATTGCTAGAGCATGCGCTGATTCAGGTGGCCAACGGCGTGATTCAGCCTCTGCTGAACTGTTTTGCCGATGTAGAACTGTTTAAGAAACACCTCTACCAACGCCGGATGATGACCAGCCGCGACCTTGAGCGCTTTCGCAATGATCTGTCCTGGCGCTACCGTTGGCAGGGGCTAGTCGGCGAACCTGCCGCTATTTTTGAGAGCCAGCATCGGCTGTTTAGCTTTACCGAGCGAGGCATTCAGGTACAGTCCATCTATGCACCCCGTAGCGACGAGCTGGCTCAACTCTCTGGGCTCCAGCGAGCCATTACCCTCACCATCGAAGCCAGGGATGCCATTGCACCGCGCTTTCGGTCAGCGGTCTCCTTTGTGGGTAGCGGCATTGTGTACATCCTCACCGATGTTGTAGGGCGGGGCATCGGCCTGATTGGGCGCGGCATTCTGCGTGGTGTTGGCGGTGCCTGGCGCGATCCCCGCTACCGTGAGTCGCGTTACTGGCGAGATCGCCCCGATGAATCCGTTGAGGAGTAATTTGGGGAGCAAGCGCTGGAGCGATCGCGTTTGTTGGCCTCAGTCCTGTAAATGGAACTGTAGGTGGGCACGGCCCACCACCGGGGAGACTGGTTTCCAGGAAACGGCTTAGGCAACGGCCAGGGAGGAGGCAGACATGGGTTTGGCTAACTCATTGGCTAACTCATCATTAGCGGATCCAGTTACTGCCGATACTTGCTCTGTAACCCCATGCTCCGAGGGTAAATGAATTTCTATCGCCTGGGGTAGAAACTCCAGCGGGCTGATTTCCGGTAATTGCGTTACAAACACCGGCATGGATAGGGAACAGGCCTGCCAGCGACCCTGTACGGGTACCCCCAGTTGACCGCATTGCCCACCCCGTCGCCCCTCCGGTGTGTAGTAACGGCAACGGCTACAGCATAAAATCTGGCCCCTTACAGATGTCATAGGTGCTTCCTAAATAGTGAATGAAACTCTTCATAATTTTCCCTCTCGGTAGTTTTGGGGATCGCACCCTTAAACAGGGCCAGCGACAAGCCTTTTCACTAAAACCAAGAGCTAAAAATGGCGGCGCGTTTTTAGGTTTTCTTCATTTTCCCTTTAAGGACGATTACAGTTGATAAGACTGATAATCTCTGGGGAATTTACATAAAGAAACAGGTTGGGGATCAAGTCTTTAGGGTAAATCACTGGCTTTCTATGGGGGTAGACTAGATTTCCCCGAAAGTTAGCCGTAATCAAATCCATCCAGGCCGGGTTCAGAGCTAGGGCCACCCTGGATGTCTAAACCGCTGTGTAGAATCATCCAGTCAAGGCGGAACCGATTGTTGCCTCGGTTACCCCCTGTACGCCTGAACTCAACTTAACCTGAGGAACAGGGGACAGAACCGGATAACGCCAGGTTGAGAAATGCCAAGCAGCGGCCTGAAACCCGCTGAAGATCGTCTATGCTTCCTAAATGGGCTGTGTATCTCTTTAATTCAGGCTTATGTTTAACTTTCTCAACCCCCAGGCCTCAGGCGTTACCCCAGCTCAGATTGCCCGCTGGTGTCGGCAGTTAGGCTGGCTAGGGCTGTTGCTGCAAGGGCTATTGGGGTTTGTTCCGCTGCTGGTGACAGTAACCCGAGTGCTGAGCATGCCGCAGCGGCAGGACAGTGGTTTTGGGTTGGGTCTTTGGCTGGCGATTCTCTGCCTGGTCATTCTGCTGTTTAGTATTTACTGGTGCTTTCGCTACACTCGCGTGGCGGCCCAGCTAGAGCACCCAGAGCAACGGCCTACCAAATCCACCGTCAAGCAAACCCTAAAATTGGGGTTACTCTCTAATTTGGCCATTTTGGTGATTGCTACCGCCATAGCCCTCTGGCAGGTGAGCGTCCTCACCCTACAAATGCTGTCGGTACCCCAGGGGGCCACAGTGATTGCGCCGAATCAAATCTCTGGCCCCGGTGCCCTCATCACCCCGTCTAGCATGATTATGATCTATGCGCTGCTCAGCACCATTGCCGCTGGGCTGGTGGGGCTGATTGTGGCGCTGCTATTAATTGTGCAGGTGGGTCGCCATCGAGTCGCGAAGGATTCTTTCACCTAATTCCCTGACTCTCTGCTAAGTTCATTACCCTTCACCCGCCCCATCCGCTGCCGGAGCAGGCACCGCGTCAGGAGTGAGCGGGTCTGGGAGTGCGTCAATGGCGCTGTCAGCGGGTGGATCGCCCAGTTCACGCAGAATGGGCGCGGCGGGTTGAGGATCATCGGCAAAGACGGCTGATAGCACCGCTGGCAACGTAGGTGCCATGGCAATGCGGTTCTGGTAGACCAGGATGACGCGCGCCAGGGACGGGAGCTGGTTTTGCTCGGCCACCAGGTAGAGCGGTTCGACGTAGATGAGCGATTGCTCAATGGGAATGACCAGTAAATTTCCCTGCTGGGCGCTGGAGCCCTGGGTATCCCACAGGGAGATGCGCTGGGAAATTTCCGGGTCTTGGTTGATGCGGGCCTCAATTTGTTCTGGCCCAAACACGAGCTCCT
>CAYUBC010000016.1:0-19664 GCA_964442885.1 uncultured bacterium
TTTCGGGCCAACCTGCTCCAGGCTGACCTCAGCCATGCCAACCTGCGCGAAGCCGACCTAATTGGGGCCGACTTTAGCGGGGCCGACCTCAGTGGGGCCGACCTCAGCGGCGCGAAGGTCGCTGTAGGGGGCCGTACTATGGTGAAACTCACGGGCACCATCCTGACCGGGGCCATCATGCCCGACGGCTCTATCCATGACTAGCCCTCGGTACGGGTGCGCTCAAGCTTTGCCCTCACCCACTGGCGAAATTCCCTAACCCAGGTCGTTTCGCCAATGCCCTGGCTGGCCTGGAGAAACCGCAGAATGTCGGCCCGCTGCAACAGCGGCAACACCTGCGAACCCTCCTGGGGCTGATATTCCCCATCGGCAAGACTGTAAATGGTTAAGGCTTCTCCATCAAACCGCCAGACTTCTGGAACTCCCAGAGCGCGATAAGTATCAAGACGACTCAGGGAACTGCTGGTGTTGTCTATCTCAATGGCTAAATCTGGAGGCGGATCCGTAGTCAGATCGATTTCATCCTTACCGCGTACCGCTAGCTCGTTTTGAATGTAGTAGCACTCGTCGGCTTCTAGGCCCTTTTGTAGATCCTCCCGACTCCAGGTAGTAGAGCCCAGGCTGCGGATTTCGGTCGCGGCTTCTTCAGTCGTTACTTCTACCAAGCGACCCAGTAGCTTTTTATAACCTTCGTGGGGAGGCAGCGGCACCATAATTTCGAGAATCCCCTGGTCGTAGGTTAGACGTTTCCCAGGCGCACCTTCTAAATCGCTAATAAGGGCCTGGTAGGTGGCCCAGCTTACCCCAGTTAAGACCACCTTATTGCTGGGTAGTGAAGTTAAGGTTGTCGTCATAGCTGTTCACGAGCCTAGTAATTAGCCCAGCCTATCCTACTCAGCATATGGTCTAAACGTCCTACATACCCTAGTACCGCTACGCGGAGTTCAAAATGCAAAATGCAGAGTGAAAAATCCTTATGGCATCAGTGTTTCAAGCTTCCTGAACGACAGGCTTATTTCTGCCGTAGTGTACTAGATACCCTAATTTTTCACTCTGCATTTTGCATTCTGCATTCTGTCTTCTATCTCCCCCTTCCCCCTACAAATTAAGCTAAAATCAGCCCATTGCAAAGCGCAGAAAAGCCCAATGACAACCTTAGTGATTCAGTCTGAAAGTGCTTCTCTCCAGGTTAACCTGCCAACGGGTACAGCAATGAGTCCCGCAGACTTTCATGCCCTTTGCCAAGCCAATCGTGACTTACGGATCGAAAAATCCGCTACTGGAGACATCGTTATTATGCCGCCTGCCTTTTCAGATACGGGCAACCGTAACCTGAAGCTTGCCCAGCAGTTTGCCAACTGGGCTGACAGTGACGGAACTGGCGAAGCCTTTGACTCTAGCACTGGGTTTACATTGCCCAATGGCGCTATCCGCTCCCCCGATGCCGCTTGGGTACGACTAGATCGTTGGAATGCCCTAACCGTCGAGGAGCAGGCATCCTTTGCTCCCATTTGCCCTGACTTTGTCGTAGAACTGCGATCTGCCAGCGACTCTCTCAAGACATTGCAGGCAAAAATGGCAGAATATCTGGCCAACGGCACAGCGCTAGGCTGGCTCATTGACCGAAAAACCCGCCGAGTGCATATCTACCGGCCTGGTCAGGAGCCTGAGATTTTAGAGAATCCCGACGTTGTTATGGGCGACCCAGAGCTACCTAACTTTAGGTTGCAACTGGCCAGAATTTGGTAAGCGTAGCTGTTACTTCCCATCAACCCTACAATACAAGTTGACGCAGTTCCCTAAGCAGCGTTTCTAACCCGTAAGGCTTGGGCAAAAATACTGTGGCCCCAGCGGCCAAAGCCGCCTCCTGGTTAGTAGGCAGCCCGCTCATGGCCATAATTTTTACCTTGGGATTGATCTCTTTCAATTGTTGAGTTAAGGTCAGGCCGCCAATGTGGGGCATGGTTAAGTCCATGATGATAGCGGCAATTTCGTTTTGGTGCTGAAGATACAGATCCAAGGCTTCTCGGCTATCATTGGTGGCTAAAACAAAATAGCGGTGCTCCTCTAATAGGGTTTGGGTACTGCGCTGCACATCAACCTCGTCGTCAACCAGCAAAATGGCCTGCCACTCTCCCTCCAAGAGCTCTGCTTCTCCCATAGTTAGAGAGGCTCCACCCTCAAGTTGGGGGAGATACACTTTCATCTGAGTTCCTTGCCCTACATCACTAAAGACCTGCAAGAAACCGCCATAGTCTTTGACAATGCCTAAAACGGTTGGCAATCCTAACCCAGTACCTTGATCGGGCTCTTTAGTGGTAAAAAATGGGTCAAAAATATGGTCACGAATCTCCGGTGAAATGCCTGTGCCCGTGTCAGCCACCGTAACCACCACATAGTCACCGACCTGGGCTTCTAAGATAGTTCTTGCCTGCTTTTCATCAATAGAGCACAATTCAACCGAAATAGTCAGAATGCCGCCATTAGGCATGGCATCGCGGGCATTAATCAAAAGATTCATAACTATCTGATGCAGGTAGGTTGAATCAGCCAATACATACCAGGATGCTTGTTCAGGAATGTCCTCCTGAATCAGAATAGATTTTGGTAATACCTGCTCCATAATGCGGGCAATTTCCGTGAGCAAAGCAACCATATCTACCGGGCTACGCACCTCACTGGTGCCGCGCGTAAAGGTGAGAATTTGCTTCACCATGCTGGCCCCTCGTTGGGCACTGGAGTATAGGATTTCAACCATCTCCTTGGCCCGGGCATCTAGCGGAGATTTAGATGAACTTAAGAGTTGTGAAAGGTCCAGAATTGGTGTAAAAATATTGTTGAGGTTGTGGGCAATGCCGCCCGTCAAAATCCCTAAACTATCCAACCGCTGGGCTCGATAGAATTGGGCTTCTAGTTGTTTTTTCTCCGTAATATCAGTTTCTACAGAGAGAATATATTTAGGTTCTCCTTGGTCATCACGAACTAGAATCCACCGGGCATCCAGGGTAAGTTCTTGGCCATTTTCGTGTCGGTGATGAACTTCTCCTCGCCACTCTCCCTGCGTTAAGAGGGTAGCTATTCTTTCAGAAAAATGGGTGTAAGATTTGCAGACTAAATCGTGCACAGGCTGGCCAATGGCGGCGCTGGATGAATAGCCGTATAGCCGCTCGGCTCCATGATTCCAGTAAAGAATATGATGGCTTAAGTCATGGGCAAAAATGGCATCGGGGGCAATATCTAACAAGGCGGCCTGGTCTTGAATCTTCTGTTCAGCCAGCTTGCGTTCTGTAATATTTTGGATGATAAGACCAACCCGGCGACTGTCTTCATTACCAACTCTAAAGAAGTAAAGGTTGCACCATGTTTCATTCACTTCAGTGTATTTTTCGATTCGTTCACTGCTGCCGCTGAGAGCAACGCGCCCAAGAACCTCATACCAGTCTGGCCCGTAATTGGAGTCGATGTCGCACAGTCGTCGGCCAGTAAAATCTTGCCCAGCTATCGCTGTGGCCAAGGGGTTGACATCTAAAAAAGCAACATCAACCGGTTGATTAGCCTCGTTGAAAATTACATCACAGAGAAAATAGCCCTCATCAATAGAGTTGAATAGGGTGCGATATTTCGCCTCACTGGCTCGTAGGGCCTCTTCGGCTTCGGCGCGTTCAAGCCTGAGCCAGATGCGCGTGGTTAATTCACGCATCAGATCAATTTCATCCTGCCGCCAGTCGCGAGGGGCTGAGGCAGTGGCACAGAACAGAAATTGCAGTTGGCCATCCTGCAGGTAGGGCGCGGTAATGAATGAGCGAATGCCCAGGGCAGCAGAGGCCTCATGGTTGATGCGCGGATCGTTGAGCGTGTTGCGACAGACAATCATTTCACCACTGTGGGCAGCTTGATAAAACGCCTCGGTGACAAAGTCAGCCATGCGATAGGGTTGGTCGCTGCAAAAACTGTCTAGACCGGGCAGGTGCCAATCGTAGCTGGTGAGGGCGGTGCCAGCGGTCTCGTCAATTTTTGTGGTGTAGCAGCGAGAGAGCCGCAAAAATGCACCAATTTTTGCCGCCACAACGGACATCGTGACATCTATATCCGTCCACTCTGCCAGGTCTTGGCTAATTTCCGCTAAAAAAGCGTAGTTATCGGAAATTTGCTGGCGCTCTAATTCCAGGCGTTTGTATTCGCTCACGTCGTAGACTACGCCAATCATCCGTTCCGGTTCGCCAGCCTGGTTGTATAGCCCCTTGCCAGTGCCCAGCAACCAGCGAATGCCCCCATCTGGCGACACCAGCCGATATTCCACCGTACAGGCAGTTTGATTGGCAAGACCATCCATCAGAACCTGTTCGACTTTGCTCACATCATCCGGGTGAATGCGATCATGCCAGTGGTGATATCTGGGCTCCATTTCGCCAGGTTGGTAGCCCAGCAGGTAATAGTTGTAATCGTTCCAGATTAGGATATCTGTACCCATCGGCCACTCCCAGAGGCCAACCTGGTTTAGATCCAGGGCCAAGCGTAGCCGCTCTTCACTTTGTTGAAGGGATAGTTCTAACTGCTTACGCTGGCTCACCTCCATCACAATTCCCACCATACGCACCGGCTGGCCAGCGGCGTCATATTGTCCCTTGCCCTTTACCAGTAGCCAATGCACGCTGCCATCGGGGTGGATAACCCGGTATTCGACCTCACCAATGGTTTGGCTGGCTAAAACCTCTTGGAGCCGCTGGCTTGTCCAGGCCCAATCGTCAGGATGAATGCGACTGCGCCATGCCTCTACACTAGGCACAACTTCCCCCAGTTGGTAGCCGAGGAGTTTGAAGAGGCGATCGCTCCAGGTCAATTCGTCGGTGGCGATGTCCCAATCCCACCAGCCAATTTGGGTGAGGTCCAGAGCTAGACGATACTGTTCAGCGGTAACAACCTGGCTATCAGCAGTATGGTCACGCGGGTTTTGGTGATGCAGTTCCTGCCCCACGGATGGTCGATTGGCCAAACGGGTTTGGTTTTGCTGGCGGAGTGCCTCGGTAATGGTATGCAGCTCTTGCAAGGTAACGGAAAATTCTGTCGCCACCTCAATCGGCAACGGGGAATTAGCTATAAAATCTTCAACCCGTTGTTGAAGTCCATTCAAGCGATTCTGCACTGCTTGAATCTGCTGCCCTAGATCCATAGTATTGTTCGGTAAATTGAATAGATTTAAGTTTATTTGCTGCGTGTTTCCTATCACCCAACTTTAGAAGATGCACTATTATATATACTATATTTCTTGGGCTCCTGCCACTGGCGAAATGCTTCTCTTTGGCAGTTTGTTTATTCTTTATCTAACTGAATGGCTTGGGCTAAATGTTCCTTAATCAGCGCTTCAATAGCATCAACCTGAAACTGCTTCTCTAAGGCTAACAATGGGCGAGTAAAGCCTATATATTGCTGGCTTTGGGCATTTAGAGCCTCTAGCTGTTGCCTAAGTTGCTTCAGCCTGCCGCACTCAACTAACGTGAGAAGCACTTGAAGAACTTGCCTGGAGGGTAACACCAGTGGCAGAGCTTGCTCAGGTAGAAGCATGGACTCTGAAGTTGAGATTACATCTGAACTATTTAAACTAGGACTGTTTGCGCGATCTCCATACTCCCAGGTTAAATCAAGCTGCTCTGCCAGTATCTCTAATAAAATTTGAAAATCCACTGGTTTAGCCAGAAAGGCATCGCCGCCAGCCTCAATAGCAATCTGCTGATCTCGCTGGGAGACAGATGCCGAAGAAACTACAACTTTTTGAGCTTTGAGATGCGGAGACTGCCGGATCTCCTGGAGGAGCTCAAGTCCGTTCATTACTGGCATAACCAGGTCTGTAATTGTAAGATCTGGCCTATCATTATGCAACTTTTCCAGCCCTTCTTGACCATTAGCAGCCTCGATGATATTAAAACCAAGGGGTGCTAAAAAATCATGCAAAACAGCTCGATTTTCCCATTGGTCATCAATGATGAGAATAGTATAAGATTGGCCAGTATAGCCAATAATTTGTTCTGCTTTGCTGTGTGCTGTGGTTTGTAAAACCCAGTCCTGAAGCAAGGGAACATTAATTGAAAAGTAAAATTTGCTGCCACGCCCTAGCTGACTTTCAACCTGAATAGTGCCACCCATCAGATGCACGATTTCTTGACTAATGGCCAGACCTAGCCCAGTTCCTTCCGACTGCCTTTCATAGGGGCCGACCTGCTCAAATGCTTCAAACAGCTTGGTTAAATCTTTAGGATCAATACCAATACCAGTATCAATAATTTCAAACTGTAAGGTAGCCTGCTGGGCAGAAGACTTAACAACGTCAATGGTCAACGTAACAGCGCCCTGGTCAGTGAATTTAATGGCGTTACTCAGCAAATTAATTAAAACCTGCCTTAAACGCCGTTCATCTACACTAATGCTGCCTGGAATATCAGGGCTGTGGTAGTAGGAAAAATGAATATTCTTTTGTTCAGCCTTGACGTTGAATATTTCTACGATGTCTTGCAAAAAAGAGGGGAAATGCAAGGCTGTTTCACACAGTTCTAATCTACGTGCTTCTATCTTAGCTAAATCAAGAATGTCGTTGATGAGGGCCAGTAGATGAGTAGCGCACTGATGAATAATATGAATTCCATCTAATTCTTTATGAGACAAATGCTCAGACCTACCTAGAATTTGGGTATAGCCTAAAATGCCATTCAGTGGTGTGCGGAGCTCATGGCTCATATTAGCTAAAAACTCGCTTTTAGCCTGATTAGCGCGATTAGCCATAGCCATCGCTAAACTTAGCTCTTGAGTGCGCTGCTCAATTCTTAATTCTAAGGATTGGTTAAGTTCCTGGAGGGCTTGTTCAGCCTCAGTGCGGGCAATAGTGCCACCAAAGCAACCCGCTACAGCCCACAAGGTTGAGATTTCGGTTGCCGTCCACCGATGGGGATGTTGACAATTGTCGAAGCCTACAAAGCCCCAAAATTGCTGCTGAATCTGAATTGGAACGACAAAGATGGATTGGATACCCTGGGGTTCTAAAATATCCTGCTCGGATTCAGGGAAGCTATCCACCAAACCATGAATAGCACGGCCCTCGTTCATCTCCTGATACCAACGGGGAAAAAACTGTCGATACAACAAGTTTTGCAACTCTGGGTTATCAATCTCCGGCTTAACACCCTGATTCACCCACTCCCAACGCTGACTCATCGTGGGCTCATTCGTAATCGGACAGCGCCCGTTCTGAAATACATAGATGCGATCGACTTGAGTTGCCAATCCAAGGTATCCTAGAGCCTGGTTAATAGCTTCATTCAGGTTTTGAACCGTTAGCAGAGCATTTGTTGCCGAGGCAATACCATGCAGTAAACGCTCTGAATCTGTCAGTTGATGATCAGCACTAAGTTCTGTAACCATAGCCTAACCTCCAGCAGCATCAACCAAAATCACAGGTTTCTTAGACAGTCTCTCAATATACCCTGGTTCACCAATTGTCTGCTAAGCGGGAAACTCATCTTGTTGAATCGACCATACAGCGTTTCCCCGAGGTACGCTCTACTGCCGAGCCATCAAGGTTTCATGGCTATCCCCATCCCTCACTCGCTGCAAAAACCCTGTAGTTGGCCAGTGCCAGTAATTACACAGCCTCTATAGCATTGATGAAGCACCATCTTGCCTGGACACGCTAAGCTATCAGCACCATAGCAGATAGCCTTGCCTCCAGACTATGACACGGAAATGTCATTTTTTCTGTTTAAGCTTATCTACAGATTCGTTCAGATACACGACTTAACCCAATTCCAGATCATGGGGGGATTGTGAAAGGGCCGTTAACGGCTCATCGTTTGGGAGTTTTCTAGGGTTAGTCGCAGCAGTTATCACCTAGTCATTGACCCTTAGTTGACGGGTATGATAAGTCATATTTTATGAGTTGACTTTGCTCTCTGTTATTCTTAGATACTTTTGCTCTACCTATAATGACATTTCTCTCCAGCGACAAGGGCTTAATTCTCATCGTAGACGATACCCCAGCCAACTTAACGGTTATCTCTGAGGTGTTAAGCGATGCCGGTTTTGATATTGCGATCGCCACCAGTGGAGAGCGCGCTATCGAGCAAGCCCATCGAGAACTCCCTGATTTGATTTTGCTGGATGTGAAAATGCCGGGAATTGGTGGCTATGAAACCTGCGCTCGGCTTAAGGCAGATCCCAATCTCCAGATGATTCCCATTGTTTTTATGACCGCCTTAACAGATGTTGAAAATAAGGTCAAAGGTCTAGAGCTAGGAGCCGTTGACTATATTACCAAGCCGTTCCAAGAGCAGGAAGTCGTCGCTCGGGTTAAGACTCATCTGGAACTTCGACAAACCCAGATCAAACTACAAAAAAGTGAAGAGCGGCTGACTAGAACCTTGAACTCACTCCAGGAGGTAGTCTGGTCAGCCTCTTTAAACCCCTTTGAGATTGTGTATCTCAATTCTTCCGTCGAGGCTATTTATGGGTTATCTCCTCAAGTGCTGATGAGCAAGCCCCAGCTTTGGTTTGATAACATTGAAGCCAGCGATCGCGGCTTAGTGCAAAGTCATCTCTCAGGTGAGATTACCTGCGGCCCTTTTGAGTTGGAATATCGAGTGATAAATGCCAAGGATGAGCTTCGCTGGGTACATTGTACAGCCAAAATTCAATGGGATGAATCCAGACGGCAGTTTCGTGCTGATGGGATTTTACAGGACATCAGCGCCAGGAAACTAGTTGAACAACAACTCCTCTATGCTGCCCAACACGATGGGTTAACCCATTTAGCTAATCGTTCATTTTTCATGGAGAGATTAAGTCAACTACTTGAAGCCTATCGGAGGCGAGATGGTGATCAGTTTGCCTTGCTCTTTATTGATCTGGATCGATTTAAGAGCGTTAATGATAGCCTGGGGCATGGGATAGGCGATAAACTCCTGATTCAAGTAGCCCGAATTCTAGTTGACGTGGTGAGGCCGACTGATTTAGTGGCTCGTTTAGGTGGTGATGAGTTCACGATATTAATTGATAATATCGATGAAGAAAAAGAAGCTATAGCCATTAGCAACCGTATTCAGGAAAGCCTTCAACACCCAATTATAATTAATGACCATACCCTTACAGTTACAGCCAGTATTGGTATTGTTATTGGTTCAGGCTTATATTGTCTGGCTGAGGATATTCTGCGGGATGCAGATATTGCCATGTACCAGGCTAAAGGATCGGGCAAGGCCTGCCATCAGCTATTTTGCCAGGAAATGTATGAACAAACCACGCATAAACTCTACCTGGAGCGTGAGTTAAAGCGGGTACTTAACAACCAAGAACTTTTCCTGCAATACCAGCCAATTCTAAATATAGAAACCAGGAAGTTAGTTGGCTTTGAAGCACTTTTAAGGTGGCAACATCCACACCTTGGCCTTGTATCTCCAGATGAGTTTATTCCCTTAGCGGAAGAGACTGGCTTAATTTTAAAGCTAGGTGAATATGTGTTGCGAGAAGCCTGTTTCCAGATGATGAATTGGCAGGAACTCTATTCCCCTATGCCTCCTCTCACTATCAGTATAAATGTCTCAAGTTATGAGCTTCAGTGTGCAGATTTACTGAAGAAAATTGATAGAGCCCTGGCTGACAGCGGTTTACCACCTGGTTGTCTACAGTTGGAGATGACCGAAAGCTCACTGATGAAAAACAGTCAACTCAGTCGACAAAATCTCAAACTATTAAATGATCGAGGAATTGGCCTTAGTTTAGATGATTTTGGCACAGGATATTCCTCTCTTAGCTATCTCCATAATTTTCCAATTAGTACTTTAAAGATTGATCGCTCCTTTACCAATACTATGCAACCTGGGGTCAGCAGCTTTGAAATTATTCGCACTATTATTAACCTGGCCCGCACCCTGGCTATTGATGTTGTTGCCGAGGGTGTCGAGACGGTTCAACAAGTAGAACACCTGAAAACGTTGAACTGTGAAATGGGCCAGGGCTACCTCTTCTCAAAACCTCTCGGTGTTGAGGCTGCAACTCGCTATCTTCAGCAACAAATGGAATCTACGCTAGCCCCATTTACTTACTGACCAGGTTTGAAGAGTTACTCGCACCCTCAGAATGATAGGCTAACCCCCCGTCGGGTTCTACACAGAAACTTCTGAGCACGTTAGCGTCTGCCTGTCTTAGCACAACCCAATGGGTTCCTCCACCCTGGCGGCGGCCTGGAAATTCGTCTCGATCGCTGGCCCGGGCGATAGAACTACTCCCAAAACTCTGAACAAAAAGCATGGCACTCAGAGATAACAGGCTGACTGTAACTAGGTACTGAGATGAGAAACGCAGGGTTTCTAGCGAATATTTCATAGCGTGTGTTCGTCAACCCTCAGATTGCTCTACAGATCGCCCTAGAACAGGGAATATCCCACTGAGGTTAGACGCTCCCTAAACAACATTAACAATCGGACTATTACAGACCGCTCAGGAACTTATCTCCATTAATGTCGCTAGGGTTGGAATCATCGACAGGGGACCTACGGAATTTAGCGTTACGAAAATTCACGCAGCTTTTGATCATTCCGGACAATTTCCATGAAGTTTTGATGAAGTTCTGCTGGAACTTCCCCCCTGGATGAAGCTTTAGCCAATTTTTAGGGGCCGACTCTTCAATCGTGGCTGCAAGTCATCCGTAGGGTTACTGAATCTACACCTATGAGCCGTGGGCTGGGCTAATAGAGTGCTAACCAGCCGTAGCCCAGCACCAGGGCCAGCGCAGCACCAGTGCTGGTGTTGATGATGTTGACCAGTTCGTTGGTAAGCCAGGGAAGCCGAGATTGCAGTGTTGCCCCAATCAGGCTCTCTAGAGTGGTGGCCAGGAAGGCGGCTACCAGGCAAACCCCCAGGCCCCAGACTGGCATTAACCCGACGCCCCAGCCCACCAGGGCAATGGCCACAGAGCCCAGCAGACCGGCCAGCGTGCCTTCTAAGCTGACGGCTCCTTCAGTGCCGGGGGGAACTGGCTTGAGCGTGGTAATTAGAAAGGTGCGCCGACCATAGGCTTTGCCGACTTCACTGGCGGTAGTGTCGGACAATTTAGTGCTGAAGCTGCTGACGTAGGCTAAAGCCAATAGCGGCACCCAAACTGCGACCGTGGCCGCGTTAGCCCAGGTTTGCAGACTGGCGATCGCCAGGGCACACACTGCTCCAGCCAGGGCAGAGCCCCAAACATTTTCTGGCCCCCGCACCCCAGAACGCCCCTCTGCGATGCCAGCGGCTTGTTTACGGGCCATGCCCAGACGGGTTACAGCCGTTCCCAGAATAAAGTACACTATCACCACGGCGTAGCCCTGCCACCCCAGCGCTCCCCAAACCATTACCCCCAGCGCCCAGGCATGGAGGTATCCGGCGGGGGTGAGCAGCTTTTTGGGGGCGGCCCAGGCCAGGGCCAGCAGCACGGTGTTGAGACTAGCCCCCACCAGCCAGGGATTACCGAAGTATGGTGCTAAGTTCTGTAGTTGCCCCATAGTTGTTGCGCTCCTACCTTAACCCAACGTAGATCAGCCAAGGTCAATCCTACCGTTGGCGTCGGGGGTTATGCCCAAGTGGCTAGACATAGATTTTGTGCAGGTGCAGGCAGTTGCCCTGCTGATCGACTTCGTAGGTGAGTTGGTCAGCCACCAGATACATGATTTTGAGCCCTCGCCCCCCCTCGTCTTGATCGAGGGGCTCAGTGGGGTGGTTGAGTTTGGTTTTGAGCACCTCCGTTAGGTCGAATCCTGGGCCTCGATCCCAAATCCGAATATCAATGGCTTGGTCGGAAACGCTAACTTCGATACGAATTGGTGTACTGGCTGGTAACCCGGCGTGGGCATGACGCACGGCGTTGGTAAACCCTTCTACCAGAGCTAATTGGCACTGCAACCAAATCTGACGAGGAATTGGCGAGGCTTGAAATTGGTCAAACCAGGCTAGCACCGACTTAAGTGCTGTAGGATCCGTGAGAGTTTCTATTTGGTTGGTTTGCTGATAAGTCAAGTCAGTAGGCAGCGGGGCGAGTTCTTCTTGCATAATAGGGCCAACCTCAGCTTGGCAACAGCCTGAGGAAAAGGAGAATTTATTCCTAAGCCATGATTTGATTCCAACGCCAGGGTTCCGTAAAGAGATTGTGAACTGTGAGCCAAAAGGCCGGATGCTGGCTGGGCTACAGCGCTTCTTGGCCGCGTGGGGTATGGCCTGTATGCCTAGAAATCAAGGTTTCATGGCGATCCACGTACCTCACTAGCTTCAAAAAAATTGAATCTGAGTTCAATCTGAGTTCAAATGTTCAGTTAATGACTGTAGCAGCCATCTATGAAGCCCTACCAAACTATAGCGATTTGCGACTGCGGCGAGCCGCTAATTCCCATTCCGTTGGATCAGTTTGCCGTAGTGCAGCCCCATCCGTATCAGGCTCTTGGCGCACCCTATGGCCAACAATCGCCCTACTACCTGCGTCGTGGCGTACTGAATGCCCTGGTTCTGGCCCAGGCCATGCTCCAGCAGCAGCATCCTGGCTGGCGAATTCAAATTTTTGATGCCTACCGTCCAGTCGCCGTTCAGAGATTTATGGTAGAACACACCTTTGCCGAGCTGCTTCAGACCCGCCAGCTTCAGGCAGATGCGCTCACACTAACCCAGCGAGAGGCCCTATGGGCTGAGGTTGCCCAATTCTGGGCGCTACCCAGCGATGACCCCGCCACCCCGCCGCCCCACAGCACTGGGGCAGCTCTGGATATCACCTTAATTGATGAACAGGGCCGTAGGGTGGCTATGGGTTCCCCCATTGACGAGCTATCCGAGCGCTCCTGGCCAGACCACTTTGCCCTCGCTCAGGATCCACAAGCGCAACAGTACCACCGCCACCGTACTTTGCTTAAGACGGTAATGACAGCGGCGGGATTTCGTCGCCATCCCCAGGAATGGTGGCACTTTTCCCTCGGCGACCAGTTCTGGGCCTGGATTTTGCAGGAGCAGGAAGGGAAACAGAACGTGACAGCGCCATACGGGCGAATTTAACTGGATGAATAGTAATAGGCTGAGCCTGCCAAAAGGTTATTGGTCTCAAGTATGGTCTTGTTGTGATCCTAACAAGCCTAGCCTGTGGAGATAAGCCTGATGACTATCCGCGAACAACTCTTGGGCGAAATTGAAAGCTCGCCAGACTTCTTACTTGAGGAAGTTCTAGATTTTCTATTATTTGCCAAAATACGGAGGCTGAAAGCCGATTCTATAACTTTATCCAGATCAGCTGTAGAGCAACCTCAATAGCCAATTTGGGAAGCTTTTGAAGAGTTCGCTGACAGTCTTCCCGAAGAGGTAGTCGCTACCTTACCAGCAGATGGGGCGGCCCAACTTGACCACTACCTTTACAAAGCGCCTAAGCATGACGCATGAGAACTCTCTTTGCCGATACCTTTTATTGGGCCGCCTTACTAAACCCTAAAGATTAATGGCATCAGGATGTTAGACGCTTTAACCAAACTCTAGGTAGGGTTAAACTAGTCACAACGGACGAAATATTGACCGAATTTTTGAACTTCTTTTCTAGTTTTGAATCTCTGATCAGGCAAGGTGTTGTTCAACGGGCTGAGATGCTTCTGCAAAGCCCTATGGTTGAGGTCAATTGAGAACTCTGTTTCAATAACTGCAACCTCCATGCCACAATGAGCCCAATCCCGTAGGGTGGACTAGAGGGGTAACGGTGGAGTTGTCGTCTCAACCTGGGCAAAATCTGGCCAAAGGATCGCCAGCACCGCAGCAGCTACACAACATCAAGGCCCAGCTTGATTTGGTACTGCTGGCGTTGGAAGCCCTCACTGGGCTGGGGTCTGAGGCAATGCTGGCGGCGGCAGAAACGCTGGGATTATCGGAGTGGCTGAGCGATCGCGTCAACCTCTGGCGTTTACGTCAGGCCAGTCCTTTGCGCACAGGCCAGGGGCGCAAAAAGCTCGATATCGACGAGGCCCGCGCTCTGGTGCTGATCAGTAGCCACCTGGCTGGCGCGCACAAAGCCACCATCCGCCAGGCCGTCGCCCACCTGGAAAACGCCCTGGAACAGGGACAACCTCCCCATCGCGTCGCCATTCTGGGTAACTATCTGGACACCTTCAGCAACGCTTACCAGGAGCGCATGGAAGCCGACCCAACCGCCACCCCCGATAACCTGACCAACCTGGCCCTAAAGTTGCTTATTGACCTCCTCTTTTACAGTGGCCCAGAAGGTTCCCGTAAGTTGTGGTTAGCCCTACTAGATCGATCAAGGAATTAATAAGTTTTGAATTTTGAGTTTTGAATTTTGAATCGTAACGCCTAGCGCCTACCTGCTTCTATTCTCCCTGCACCCCCACCCCTCCATGTCCACACTGGCCCCTCTCACCTCCTACGAATACATGGCGGGCACCTGTACCCTGAGGCTGACGGGACAGTTATCGGTGCTGAGCCAGGTGGCGGATAGGCCGGTGTTGAAGCGATCGCGGTTTCAGCTTCAGCTATGGGATGAGGCAGTGGTCACCGCTGAGCCAGGAGGCAGATCCACAGATCAACCTGTTCTGGAGCTATCTGGACGAGAGTTACAGCTATCGGAGTTAACCGATGTTGTGCAGCGATATGTGCAGATCTTGCTTCAGAACCAAACGATAACGTCCATCCAGGGAGTTAGCCAGGGGATCAGCCTGGCTCCGGTGGGCTTAACGCGGCATCGGTTAGTGGTGGCTGGCGTGGCCGCTGGCGAACGGGCTCAAACCCTTGAACTTTCTACCCTGCAATTAGCCGACCTGGCAGAGGTGCTAGAACAGATGGATCGAGCGGCTGAGCGCCTACCCGAAGACGCCGTGACTCAGCCTCAACCTCAGACCCGACGGCGGGTGCCGCTATGGCTAGGTTCGGTGGCAGCCGTGGCGGTGGCGGCTGTGCTGGGCAGCCAGTGGTTAACCACAGTGCCCCTAACGGTGACCACTGCGCCTACCGCTGACACAGCTCCCGATGGTGAGAGCTTTAGCCGAGAGGAGAATCTGGCCGATGAGAATCCGGAGGCTACCGCCTCAGGGCCGCCTTTGACGGAACCTGAGCCACCTTCGACGGCTTCCAACCGCCCTGCCCCCCCTGCTGCCTCACCCCAGTCGCCCGCCGCATTGCCCACTGTACCGCCTGTGACTAACAGCGATGGTGCAACCTCACCACCGCCGCGATCGCCAGTCCCCAGTCCGTCCAGTGCCAGGCCAGAACCGCCTGCAACGGCTAATGCTCCAGAGACCTCCGGCGCCATCTCCAGCGACTCCGCCCTGGATGGCCCATCCTCTTCGACGGCAGCGGAACCTGCAGCAGGGGATGCTGCCTCGTCGCCGACAGTAGCCGCAGACCAGCCCAGGCCAGAGGCCATCACCAGCGCTCGAAGCAGCACAGCCCCCAACCCAGCGGCAACGACATCCAGCGCCGCCATGACTGAAGCCTGGCTAGGGCAACTTAAAGCCGTTCTGGAGGAACAATGGCAACCGCCAACCGGATTGAGGGCACCCCTTCGCTTTGGGCTCACCGTGGAGCCGGATGGCACCGTGGGTGCTCTGGTGCCCCTGACTGAACTGGCGCGTGTCTACCAGGGCCAACCTGGCTTGCCTCAGGTAGGTAGCGTCATTCCTAACCTGCTCAGCCCTCAGCCCATCACTGTAGAAGTAGAGTTTCTGCCCTCTGGGGAGGTGTTAATCACACCTAACTCCAGGGAATCGGCTCCCTAGCCCTGATGTCGGCGTTGCTCTTTGAGTTTGGCTTTTCGCATACGCAGAGTAGCGGTGGCCTTGTCTACCGGAAAACCCACAGCAGGGATGACCTGATGCTTGCGGTCGGCCTCTAGCTGCTTAAGCTCGGTATAGTCTACCCTGTGGATGCAGTCTACAGGGCAGGTGTCAATCGCCTCTTGAATCAGGTCTTCAGAATCGCCATCTTGGCGATAAACGCGGGAACGACCGTAATCGGGCTCAATGTAAAAAGTGTTACGGGCGACATGGGCACAGTGCTTGCAGCCAATGCAGGTGAGCTCGTCTACATAAACGCCCTTCTGCCGTAGTTGGCCGCCCAGTTCAGGCTCATAGCCCGTCCGGTTTTCGGCCTGTCGCAGTTGGCCGCCCAACTCTGGCTCCAAGCCACTGGGGGAATGATCGGATTGCGCGTCGAAGTCAAGCATGATGGCTACCCGGTACCTATAATACGCAGAAAGGGGCCAGTAGCCCCTTTCCATCCAAACCTATCAACCCGACCTAAGCGCTCCAGCGCTGCACAACCAGTCGCACCGAGCCATCGGTTTGGGCTTGCTCTTCAGCCAGTTGGAAGCCCTGACGGCTGGTTTCAGCCAGAACAGTGTTGTAGGCGTAACGCTGGGTCACTTTTCTGAGGAAACCGTCTACGGTTAGGGGTTGCTGCCAGTACTGCAAATCCGCAATCAGCTCATAGTCCTGGGTTTCAGCATTGCGGCGAAAGCCAATGTCGTACCCGTTGCCCTGGGCAATGACAACATCAGCCAGTTGAGTCTGGCCTTGGTAGCCACGCACCGGACTAGGGCCAGCCTTCCACTCGGTGCCCAAATCGGTAAGGGCAACCTTCAGAGAGTCTAGATTGCGAATTTTAGTTTTGATTTGGCTAAAGTGTGACATTTGCTTTTCGTAGGGTGAAGGATCAAAAAACGTTGAAGTATACAAAAACTAAGGATAAATACTTACCACTGACTGGAAGAAATCCTAGAAGCAGCCTGCTCGGTTAGCTCTTGTTCGTTGCGCTGGGCGTAATAGTCGGACGTAGCTTGTTGCGAAACGATAACCCCTAATTGCGTTTCAATGGCTGCCGTCACCTCGGCACAGGAGGAGCCGACGATGCCCGTCACCATCTCCTTAACTCGACCATCGGGATAAATAATGAACTCTAACGTTTCCATATCCTACCTGGGCTGTAATTTAACCCGCCGGTCGGAGCATATTCCAACCTTAGGTTTAACCGAGTTACTGCAATTCAATCCTACTAAGGATTTTGAAAATTACTCACCTCACTTCATTACGAAACTCAATATGTCGTATTGAGGGGATGAGCAACTGCATTCATTAGATGTAGTGTCGCGTAACTTTTAGAGGCCGTCAAGTCAGCTTTTGTTACAGATTGAAAAGGAGAGCGGCCACTTGGGGATTGAAAAGTGGCTGGCTATGAGCGGGGTAGTGGCCAGGAGCGGCCTTGGGACTAAGCGAAGGGAACTGGGCGGGTGATAATCACATAAGGTGTGGCCCAATTCTGTAGAGTTTGGTAACTATGATCGCGATCACATCCTGCTTGAGAGCGTTCAGAGGCTTGAGCCATGCGGCCAAATCTACGGTTTGGATAGCCGTGCTCTCCTTACTCCTATCTCTGGCCGGTGCGGTGATGCTGCCGGGCCGGGCCCAGATTCCGCTCTCACCGTTGACTGCGCCTGACAGCAATCGGCAACCACTGCCCCCAGGAGTTGAGCGGCAGGGCACGATTGAAACCGCCGCCATTACCCTGGACGACCGGAAACTGTTTCGGATTGCCTCCCCCACCGTGTTTGACCGCAGCAACCTGGGGGAGCAAATTCCGGTAGAAGTGCGGGCTAGGCAAATCGAATCCAACCTGCTCCGGCTGATTCCGGCCAGCCGGAGGGATACCGCCCCCATTGCTCCGGCTAACTTGATCGTCAAAATAGAAATTGTCAATGGGCTGCCGGTGCTGTACGCCGAAGACTCCCAGACCAAGGATCTGCGGGCGTTGTTAACCGTGACCGATGCCGACGCCCAGTACCACGGCATCAGCCACACCCAACTGGCTGAAGAATGGCAAAAAATCTTAGAAAACGAACTGCGCCAGGCCATTGAGCGGCGGCAACCCGAAGCGCTTAGGGAGCAAATTCTCACCGTCATTGAGGTTCTCGGCATTAGCCTGGCGGTAACGCTACTACTGGGAATTTTCTCCCTGGGCTTAGCGCGACGCAAACGTTACCTTTACAAACGGCAAACCGCTAAATTGAACGCTCAGCAAGGTGCCTCCGGTCAGGAGTTTGTGAGGGCGGTTGAGGAGGGAGAGCACCCCCGTCGGTTACTTCGCAAAGTCAAACTAAAACTTGGGTTGCAGCGACGCTTACAGATTGTTAGTTTTTTTCAGTGGTTGTTGTTTTGGTGCATTATTTTTATCTGGGCGTTTAGCCTGGCCTACAGCCTCAATGTTTTTCCCGAAACTCGCCCTTTTGCCCGCAAGCTGGTCATTACCCCGATTGTGCTATT
This sequence comes from uncultured bacterium, assembly GCA_964442885.1. Lineage (GTDB taxonomy): Bacteria > Cyanobacteriota > Cyanobacteriia > Phormidesmidales > Phormidesmidaceae > Nodosilinea. Next base: position 18,306 of record CAYUBC010000016.1, read on the forward strand.
GTTGACCTTTTTTGTGATTGGGTTAATTAATCAACTTATTGACATCAGCGTAGAAAAATTTATTCAGCAGATTTCTAAAGAGCAAGAATTAACAGCATCTGAACTCCAGCGCGTTACCACCATTGCCAGGGTAGTCGAAGGGATGAAACGAGTGGTAGTCTACACTGTGGGGGCGCTTTGGGTGCTGCAATGGCTAGGCTTTTTATCAGGTTCAGTGCTGGCCTTGGGTACAGTTATAGCCATAGTTATTTCCTTCGCGGCGCAAAATCTGCTGCGCGATCTGATCAATGGATTGTTAATTTTAATTGAAGACCAATACCGCATTGGCGACTTGGTGGAGATCGATGATAAAAGCGGTATTGTTGAGAGTCTAAACCTGAGAATCACTCAATTACGAAATCCATCCGGTCATCTTATTACTCTACCCAATAGCTCTATTGTGAGGGTTGAAAATCTCTCCCGTTTTTGGTCTCGATCAGACTTTCGCATCGAGGTAGCCTACGATACTGATGTTGATCTAGCCCTCCAGCTAGTACGTGACACCACTGACGTCATGGCTGAAGATCCAGCATGGAAGGACTTAATTTTAGATACGCACGAATTCTTTGGTGTTGATCAGCTGTCTCACACTGGCATCGTGATTCGGATTTGGATTAAGACGACTCCTCTCAAACAATGGCCCGTAGCGATGGAGCTACGACGACGTCTGAAAAAAGCCTTTGATTGCTACGACATTAAAATCGGTATTCCTCAGCAAATTTGGCTACAGGATCAGCCTGAATCATCCTTAGAATTGGAAGCATTTCAAGCCGCTAATTCAGAGAAATCAAATAACCGAGCCGTACAACCAAAGTAACTTGAGCATAGGCGGATTCAAGCGTTTCATTCAACACATTCGGCGCTCACCACCGCAACTGGTAGCGTGGCCCTATTCTACCGTCACGCTTTTGGCCAGGTTGCGGGGCTGGTCTACATCCAGGCCGCGGCGGGCGGCAATGTGGTAAGCCAGAAGTTGCAGAGGAATGACGGCCACAATGGGGGACAGCAACTCGTCCACGGGGGGCACCGGCAGCAGTTTGTCGAAGGTGTCTTCAGCATCGGTGTCGTTCATGGGCACCACGCCGATGAGTTGGGCATCGCGGGCCTTGGCTTCCTGGGCGTTGGAGAGCACCTTGTCGTAGACGCTGCCCGGCATAGCAATGGCCACCACGGGCACCTTGGCATCCAGCAGGGCGATGGGGCCGTGCTTCATTTCTCCAGCCGGGTAGCCCTCGGCGTGAATGTAGCTAATTTCCTTCAGCTTCAGCGCCCCTTCCAGGGCAATGGGGAAGTTGATGCCCCGGCCCAGGTAGATAAAGT
>CAYUBC010000017.1:0-17996 GCA_964442885.1 uncultured bacterium
TAGAGCCCCTGGGCATGGTGCAGCCGGTGCAGGCTCCGGTGGGCGGCGTGGTGCAGGAGGTCTATGTCACCGAGGGGCAGGCGGTGGAGGCGGGCGATCGCCTGGTTAGCCTGAATCCCAAAGCCACCCAGGCCCAGTTGGACTCTCTGGAGGCCATTCGCACCAAACTGCAAGAAGAAAACGACTTTTACCGCTCTCAGTTGGCGGATCAAGCCGACGTTAGCGTGCCTGCCGACCTGGCCCCCGGCATCGTGCAATTAACCAGCAACCGGGCCGCTCTGGTGGCGGAAAATGCTCTTTACCGCGCCCAACTGGCTGGGGATATCACCGGCGAAAGCCTGCCTGTGGCTCAACGAGAGCGTCTGCAAGCGGCTAATGCTGAACTCAATTCACGGCTTAACATCGCTAATTTAGAAGTTGACCAACTGCGCCGCCAGCTAACCCAGACCCAGGCCCAACTCGCCAACGCCCAGGATGCCCTGCGCGTGAATCAGGATATTCTAGAGCGCATTGGCCCCCTGGCGGAGAAAGGGGCGATTGGGGAAATTCAGTATCTCCAGCAAGAGCAAGAAGTCAACAACCGACAAACCGAGGTGAACCGTCTACGGGAAGAAGAACAGCGGCTAGAGTTAGCCATCATCCAGGCTCAAGAGCAGTTTCGTAACACCCAGGTAGCCTCCCAAGATGACCTGCAAAAGCGGATTGCCGCCAACGATAACCAAATCGCCAATATCGATAGCCAGCTGACTAAAACCGTGCTGGAAAACGACAAGCGCCTCCAGGAAGTAGATGGGCAAATTGTCGAGCTTCAGCAAACCCTTCAATACCAGGATCTACGCGCCCCGGTTAGCGGTACGGTGTTTAACCTGAAAGCTAACCAGCCCGGTTACGTGGCCAACTCCACCGAACCGATGATGGAGATTGTTCCTTCTGATGCCCTGGTGGCTAGAGTTTTCATCACCAACCGCGACATTGGCTTTGTGCAGGAAGGCATGGACGTAGACGTGCGGATCGACTCCTTCCCCTACAGTGAGTTTGGCGATGTGAAGGGCACCCTGACCCACATCGGTTCCGATGCCCTGCCGCCGGATCAAATTAACCCCCAGTACCGCTTTCCGGCGGATGTCACCCTGGACGATCAAACCATCATCATCAACGGCCAGCCTGTGCAGTTGCAGTCTGGGATGTCTCTCAGCGCCAACATCAAAACTCGGCCCAAGCGGGTGATTATGATCTTCTTCGATCTGTTCACCCGCAAAATTGACAGCTTGAAAACGGGCGGCTAAATTGCCCAAGGCCCATTGGCAAAGGCAGGGCAAACGTCAGACTGCCCCCTTACGTTTACCTGCGGATACCCAATACCCAACTCGTAGCTTTGTCGGCACAATGGAGCTAGTGCAGCGTCAACCCTAAGAGTTCGGGTTTGTAGTCAGCACTTTAGCGCTAAAGCGCTGACTACGAGCTGATGCATTTACCCTAAACTTTGGCGTTGACAAAGCACTAGCACGTTGAGGAAGAAGTAATCTACCGATTTGCTAAGGCGGAAAATCTTGTAGGCCTTGGCCCTCTTACTTCTGCCTTCTGCCCTCTTACTTCTGCCTTTCAACACTTCCATCACCTGAGGACATCACGCTATGCGACTACTACACACCATGCTGCGAGTCGGTAATCTGGAGCGTTCCCTGACCTTTTACTGCGATGTGCTGGGGATGCGCCTGCTGCGGAAGAAAGACTATCCCGGCGGCGAGTTTACCCTGGCCTTTGTGGGCTATGGGGATGAGGCAGACCATACCGTGCTGGAACTGACGCACAACTGGGACACCGACGCCTACGAGATGGGCAACGCCTACGGCCACATTGCCCTGGGCGTGGAGGATATCTACAAAACCTGTGAGCAAATTAAGGCGATGGGCGGCCAGGTCGTGCGTGAACCCGGCCCCATGAAGCACGGCTCTACGGTCATTGCCTTTGTGCAAGACCCGGATGGCTATAAAGTTGAGCTAATTCAATTGGGCACCTCGGAAGGGCACCGGCAGCCCAGCACTGAGCCAGAAATGGTGGCTAGCTAAGCGCTCCTACCAGGGCCGTCTAACCGCTATGGTTCAGCTATTCCACCAACCCATTCAAGACCAGCGCATTGTCCAGGTGAACCGCACCTGGAAACAGTTCAAGCTGATTCAGCAAGGATTTGAGAATTCGCCGGGTGTGCGGCTGTCTTTTTATAACGGAACCCTTGAAATTCTCATGCCGGGACGAGAGCACGAGGTCTTTAGCGGCGTTATTGCGCTGTTGCTGGGCATTTTCTTCATCGAAAAGGACATCGAATTTGAGCCGACTGGCTCTATGGATCAGGAAAAAGAGGGTGAAGCCTTTGCCCAGGCCGATCAGTCCTACTGCATTGGCCCGTCCAAAGCCATTCCTGACCTGTCGATTGAAGTGGTGTTTACTAGCGGCGGCATTAACAAGTTGGCCCGGTATCAAGCCCTGGGGGTACCAGAGGTTTGGTTTTGGGAAGACGGTATTTTTCGTCTCTATCACTTACGAGAAGATGGGTACCAACCCATCGATCGCAGCGAACTGCCCGGACTGGCTGAGCTTGATCTAGGACTCTTGACCCGATGTGTTTTAATGGGGCAAACATCCCGGCTAGAAGCCATTAAAGCCCTTCGTCTGGGTCTTTAGCCGTTCTCCCAGTACTATTGTCAACGGCTAGCCGATTGTCCCTTTGCCTTTTCTTCCCGGCCTCTTACTCCTGAGGATATAGCTCCATTACACGGGTTAGGTCTAGCCGCGACTGGGCTCCAACGGCATAGTTAGAGCGATGGCCCCGGTTGAAGTGGTCGGCGGCAGCGCAGGCAATCATAGCCGCGTTGTCGGTACAGAGACTGAGGGGCGGAAACAGCACCCGCAGATTATGGGCGGCGGCGGCTTCCTGGAGGTGCTGGCGAAGGGCACTGTTGGCGGCAACTCCACCGCCCACGGCAATGGTGGTAAAGCCGTGATCCAGGGCGCAGGCGATGGCCCGCTTGGTCAAACTTCGAGCCACCGTAGCCTGAAAGCTGGCCGCTAGATTGGCAACTGGTAGAGGATCAACGCCCTCGGCCTGAAGTTTTTCCACCAACCGCAGCACCGCTGTCTTCAAGCCGCTAAAGCTAGAGTCGTAGGGATGAAAGCCCCCCTCTGGCAGAGAAATATTGCCCTCTGGTAGCGGGAATGCCCTGGCATCCGCCGTTTTGGCTAACCGATCAATCACCGGCCCGCCAGGATAGCCCAACCCCAGCAATCGCGCCACCTTATCAAAGGCTTCCCCAGCGGCATCATCGCGGGTTTGGCCCAGGGTTTGGTAGTCGCCGCAGTCCTGAACGCCAATCAGGCTGGTGTGCCCACCCGACACCAGCAGGCACAGGTAGGGAGGCTGCAAATCCGGCTGAGCCAGGTAGTTGGCGTAGATATGCCCTTCCAAATGATGAACGCCTAGAAACGGCTTCTCGTAGAGCATGGCCAGGGTTTTTCCGGTGGTTAGCCCCACCATTAATGCCCCCACCAGCCCAGGCGTGCAGGTAGCGGCGATGCCATCGATGTCGCCCCAGGTCACGCCAGCCTGCTCAAGCGCGGCTTCTAGCTCGGCTCCGATGGTGACGACATGCTGTCGGGAGGCCACCTCCGGCACAATGCCGCCGTAGCGCTGGTGAATGTCAATCTGGGAGGAAACGACGCTGCTGAGCATATGGCGATCCTGCACTACCGCCACTGCCGTTTCATCACAACTGGTTTCTAGGGCTAAAATCGTGGCCATTGCCGTTAATGTTAAGTAAAGTCCGAGGGAAATTTGTAGAGATGTAAACACCCTATCGATCTTAGCTTTACGGGGTTTCGGCGGCGGGGTATTATGGCGAGCAAGTTGGGTGAATTTTTGTACAAAAAACTTAACGTTCGTTTGAATCGCCCTCGTTTCTTAGGTAACTAAAAGGAACAGTTTATGCGACGGTTTTTTGCTGTAGCTCTGGTTATTTGTTTGTGGTTTGGCTTTGCTGCCCCGGCCTCGGCTAGTTTGGCAGGCGATAATGTGGCTGGCCTCACCCCCTGTGGTCAAAATGAAGCGTTCTTGAAGCGGGCGGCCAAGGCCACCACCGATCAGGCCAAAGCTCGGTTTGAGTTTTATGGCAAGTCTACCCTGCTGTGCGGCCCCGAAGGGCTGCCCCACCTGGTAGTAGACGGTGACCTGGCTCACGCAGGTGAGTTTTTGATTCCTAGCCTTCTCTTTCTGTACATCGCCGGATGGATTGGCTGGGTTGGTCGGTCTTACCTGATTGCTGTCCGCGCAGGCAAGAGCCCTGAAGAGAAGGAAATCATCATCGACGTGCCCCTGGCCGTCAAATGTTCGCTATCTGGCTTTGCCTGGCCCCTGACCGCCTTTAAGGACATTGCCAGCGGCGCGATGTTTGCCAAGGATGATGAAATTACTGTCTCCCCCCGCTAGGTGGCTGAGGCATCCTGATTAAGTTTTGCTGCAACCCGGAGAGAGTTTTTATGGATAACCTGCTGAAATATCTATCCACCGCCCCAGTGATTGCTACGGTTTGGATGGTCATTACTGCTGGCATTTTGATTGAATTCAACCGTTTTTTCCCTGATCTGCTGCTGCATCCCTAGGTCGTTAGGTAATGCGGATTAACCGGGAAATGAGACTTTGACCGGACTGTTTCCCAATGGGGTCGTGGCTGTTTCATAGGTTCAGCCCTTGGGCTTAGCAAACAGCCACGCCTGTTGTTGTGATAGTTGCTGTAATAGTTGTTGGAGTTGGAGAACTACCCCATGATCGATGTGATCAAACCTGCTGGCGATCCTCAAATTGGCAATCTCGAAACGCCAATTAATTCTTCGGCGTTTTCTAAAGCATTTATTGGCAATCTGCCGGCCTACCGGGCTGGCTTGTCTCCCCAGCGTCGGGGTCTGGAAATTGGCATGGCCCACGGCTACTTGCTCTATGGCCCCTTTGCCCTACTGGGTCCCCTGCGCGATTCTGACATTCCTGGCCTGGCAGGTCTGCTAAGTGCCGCCGCCCTGGTTGTAATTCTGACCGCCTGCCTGTCGATTTACTCTGGTGCTGGCATTAATACCGCTGTCACTAAAACCACCACCCCCTTTACTCCCCCGGCCAGCCTCGAAACCAATGAAGGCTGGAGCGAGTTTGCGGGCGGCTTCCTGATTGGCGGCATTGGCGGCGCTACCTTTGCTTACCTGTTAGCCGCTAATCTGCCCATCCTAACTGCTCTGGTCAGTGGTGGGCATAGCTAGGCTAGGGTTTTAGCTCCTAGGACGTCTCAGTACCTAGATCAATTAGAGTCTTACATCGAAAAGCCGTCTGGTTCCAGGCGGCTTTTTACTTGGCCAGGCAGCGTAAATTTACCGCACTTCCCAGGCACGGGCAGGATTGCCATAGTGAGCAGCTAGTCCATCGGCTCAGACCGATGCGCCTCAGGTTGACTCCACACGAACCACCAAAGTTCTAGCCCAACTAGCCCCATGCCCGCCCCAGCGACCAGCAGCTTAGTCCACAGCGGTTGCTCAATACGCTGGAACTGTTGAGTAGCTGGAGCAGAAGACTTGGTGGTAGAACCATGGGGCATCTGAGCCAGGGCTGGTAAAGCTATCGTAACCCCCAGGCTGAGGCCTAGCAGGCTATTGAGGATGCGTTGAGAATAGTTCATAGCCTATCAACGGCAAGGACAACGTTAGGACAACTGGAAAGAGTAACTCGACGATTTCCTACCGGGCAGGGAACGTCAAAAGCGGGGTTGAAACCGGCGCAGTCTAAGCGCATTAGTCACAACCGACACCGAGCTAAAGGCCATCGCCGCCCCGGCAATAATTGGGCTGAGTAGCCAGCCCACCAGGGGATAAAGCACCCCTGCGGCAATGGGAATGCCTGCCACGTTGTAGATGAAGGCAAAAAATAGGTTTTGCCGAATGTTTTTCATGGTGGCGCGGGAGAGCTGAATGGCGGTGACAATGCCCCGCAGGTCACCGGAAATCAGCGTGATATCGCTGGCGGCGATCGCCACATCCGTGCCGGTGCCAATGGCCAAACCAACATCCGCCTGGGCCAGGGCTGGGGCATCGTTAATGCCGTCGCCCACCATAGCTACCAGGTTACCCCCCTGCTGGAGGCGAGCGATTTGGGCGGCTTTCTGGTCAGGACGAACCTCGGCAATGACGCGGCTGATGCCAACCTCCTGGGCGATCGCCTCCGCTGTGCGGCGGTTGTCGCCGGTTAGCATGACTACCTCTAATCCCATGCGCTGTAGGCTACGGATGGCGCTGGCTGAGGATGGCTTTACCGCATCGGCAATTCCTAAGGTGGCCTCAATCTGACCATTCACCGCCAGCCAGACCACAGTTCGGCCCTGGGATTCCAGCCGTTCCTGCGACTCCTGCAGGCATTCAGTCTCAACGCCCAATTCCTGCATCCAGCGCTGGGTACCAAGTTGTACCCAGCGACCGGCTACCGTTCCCTGCACGCCGCTTCCGGCTACGGCCTGAAAGTCTTGGGCATCCGTTAACCCTACGCCCTGGGTCTGAGCATAGTTCACCACGGCCTCGGCCAGGGGATGTTCCGAATGTTGCTCCAGGGAAGCCGCTAGCTTGAGCAGCTCTAGCTCATTACCGTTGGCTGTACCGCGCACGGTGGCGTAATCGGTTACCGTTGGTTTGCCCTGGGTAATGGTGCCAGTCTTATCCAGCACGATGGTTTGAATGTTGTGGGCCAACTCCAGGCTGTCGGCTCCTTTGATTAAAATGCCGTGTTCAGCCCCTTTCCCCGTTCCTACCATAATCGACGTCGGCGTTGCCAACCCCAGGGCACAGGGGCAGGCAATAATTAGCACACCCACGGTAGTAATCAGCGCCATGGTGACGTTGCCCATTACCGTAAACCAAACCACAAAGGTAAAAATAGCAATGGCTATTACCACGGGCACAAACCAGCCGGTAACCCGATCTGCCAGGCGCTGAATCGGTGCTTTAGACCCCTGAGCCTGCTGCACCAGCTTGACAATCTGGGCCAAAAACGTGTCTTTGCCGACCCGCGTGGCGCGAAACTTAAAACTGCCGGTTTTATTCAGCGTTGCCCCAATCACCTCATCTCCGGCTTGCTTTTGGACGGGCACGCTTTCCCCAGTCACCATCGACTCATCCAAAGTCGAACTGCCGTCGATAATTTCGCCATCCACGGGAATTTTCTCCCCAGGCCGCACCAAAATTACGTCACCTACCACCACCTCAGCGATGGGAATATCCACCGCCTGGCCATCGCGTAGGACTCGTGCCGTCTTAGCCTGCAAGCCGATTAGCTTACGAATGGCTTCGGAGGTTTGCCGCCTGGCCCGGTGTTCTAACAACCGACCCAGCAAAATCAAGGCGATGATCACGGCGGCAGCTTCAAAGTACACATCCGGGCGGAGACCACGGCTAATAAACCACTGAGGGAAAAAGGTCGGAAACAGCGAATACAGAAAAGCGGTTCCTGTTCCCACCGCCACCAGCGTGTCCATGGTGGCTGAGCGGTGCTTGAAGGCTTTCCAGGCATTGGTAAAAAAAGAACGACCGGCCCAACCCATGACTGGAGCCGTTAGCACCAGTTGGAACCAGGGGTGATGCAGCCAGGGTGGAATAAAGGGGATATGCAGCCCTGTCATCATGGGCAGAGAGCCGATCACCAAAATGCCGCCTATGGTTAGGCTAACAATGGCCTTGCGGGTAAGCTGGCGAGTCTCTGCCTCCTGTTCCTGACGCTCGGCCTTATCTTCCACCACGAGCTCATCGGTTTCGACGGGCTGGGCTCTGTAGCCTGCCTCCTCCACGGCAGTCTGAATCGCCAATAAACTTGTGTGTTGAGGGTTGTAGGTGACGGCAGCCTGTTCAGCCCCAAAGTTAACGTTGCATCTCTCTACCCCCGGCACGGCCTGGATAGCGGATTCAATGTTGCTGGCACAGGCGGCACAGCTCATGCCGCGCAGCTTAAAAGTTTGGCTGACCATAGGACATCCCCTAAGCGACCGGGTAGCCGGCGCTGGTAATGGCGTCTTTAATGGCGGCTTCCGTCACACTAGTGACAATGCTGACCTGTTTGGTTTTGGGGTCGCCGGTTACCTGGGCGGTGGGGTCAACGGCTTGTACCGCCTTAGTTACGGTATCTACGCAGGCCGAGCAGGCCAGGTTGGGAACGGTTAACTCAAGGGTCATTGCGGCACCTCTTGACAGGGATACCTGTATTCTTAAGCCTCTAGTGGGCTAGAGAGTCAAGGGGGCAGGCAGAGGGCTTAAGGTTTATTTTAGGATCCACCTGATAATTCATGAGTGACGTTAAGGATGGCTTGGGCAATACGGCTTAACGGCTCTGGCTCAATGATGTACGGTGGCATCGTGTAAATCAGTCGGCCAAAGGGACGCAACCATACGCCCTGGCGCACAAACTTGGGCTGCACGACAGCCATATCCACAGGCTGGTGGAGTTCGACGACGGCGATCGCTCCCAGCACCCGCACGTCCCTGACCGCAGGCAGGGCACGGCAGGGTTCTAGTTCTGCCTTGAGCTGGGCTTCAAGGCGGGCCACCTGAGCCACCCAATCGTAGCTTTCTAACAGGGCCAAGTTTTCCAGCGCCACGGCACAGGCCAGAGGATTGGCCATAAAGGTCGGCCCGTGCATAAACACACCCGCTTCGCCCTCGGCAAAGGTGTGGCTAATATCGCTAGTGGCCAGGGTCGCTGCCAGAGACATAAACCCTCCCGTTAGCGCCTTACCAACGCACATCAGGTCTGGCGATACCTGAGCGTACTCGCAGGCAAAGCGCTTACCTGTGCGACCAAAGCCCGTGGCAATTTCATCTAGAATCAGCAGCACGCCGTACTGGTCGCATAACTCCCGCGCCCGTCGCACATAGTTGGGGCTATAGAACCGCATGCCGCCAGCCCCCTGCACTACCGGCTCAAAAATGGCGGCGGCAATATCTCGATGGTGCCGGTCGAGAATGGCGGCAAAACTGGCGATATCCTCCTCCTGCCAGCTTCCAGCAAAGGGGATTTGAGGAGCGTCAGCAAAGTACTGCTCCACCAGGCTGTGGCGAAACAGATGATGCATGCCGTTGACCGGATCGCACACCGCCATCGCCGCAAAGGTATCACCGTGGTAGCCGTGGCGCATGGTCAAAAAGTGCTGCTTCTGGGGCTGTCCGCGATTGTGCCAGTACTGGATGGCCATCTTCATGGCCACTTCTACCGCCACCGAACCTGAATCGCAAAAAAAGACGTGCTGTAGCGGTTCTGGCGTCATCTGCACCAGGCGCTGAGCCAGTTGCACCGCCGGTTGATGCGTCAACCCGCCGAACATTACATGACTCATACGCCCCATCTGCTCTTGGGCAGCCTGGTTTAACCGGGGATGGTTATAGCCATGAATGCATGTCCACCAGGAGGACATGCCATCCACCAGCCGTTCCCCAGTTTCTAGCTCCAGGTAAACCCCCTGGGCTGAGCGCACCGGAAACACCGGCCCCTGATTTGGCATGGCCGCGTAGGGATGCCACACATGCTGGCAATCCAGGGCCATGAGTTGTTCGGTCGGTAAAACCTCCATCGCCCTTATGTCATCCACCCGTCTACTCGTCTACTCATCCCTCGCTCGTCACCAGGCCGCCGGTAGAAAGGTCACATCGTTAGCAATGGTAACGGTATCTCCTGTCTGTTTAATGACGAATAAGCCTTGCTGGTAGGCATATCGGTCTACTCCTTCATCAATTTCAATACCGGCTACCGCCCCATAAATTCGATAGTCCGAGTAATGAGGAAACGCTTGCCTAAAGCGCCCCAGCCGAATTAAGAAATCCTCTATATCCTGGCGAGACAGCCGCGACTTTACCTCAATGGCCACAGCCACATCGCCATCTACGGCAAAAATATCAATTTCCATCTCTGCTCCAGGCCGCTGGGATTTCATCCGACGGGCCGTTTCTTGTACCTCAATGCCCCGCGATTGAAACAAGCGCACTACTGACGGCTCCACCAGGTTTTCCACAAACTGCCCCCAGCGGGTTGTAAGACCAGCCACCTCGCGGCTGGTGTTCGCGGCAATGCGTTTGAGTTCCTGCATCTCGCGATTAGCTTCGGCAGCCCGATGTTCGGCGGCCACATTGAGTTCAGCTAGGCGGCGATCCGCTTCGGCAGCCCGGCGATCTGCTTCGGCAGCCCGGCGATCCGCCTCGGCAAAGCGGCGGTCGGCCTCGGCTTGGGACGTTTGGAATAGAGCGTAAATATCGGCAATGGTTACAGGGTCTGCCATAGTCTATTGCTGAATCTCTTGCTGAATCTGTTGCTGAAGCTCTAAATAGTCAGAAAAGCCCTGACATAGCCTAGATAGGTTTCCGGATCCTCTAGCATCGGAAAATGTCCAGTCTGCCTAACTACAGCATACTCAATGAGCGGATTGAGCTCCGCCGCCTGCCTCCCCAATTCTGCCGGGGTAATTTGGTCAAATTCTCCCGATACCAGCAGGGTAGGTATTGAAATTCTGGCAAACTCAACCGGCATAACCTCGGTGGCTTCCTTGCTGACGGAAGTAAAAATCGTGCCCTTGGCGGTGGCGTAGTCAGCAGTAAGGAAGTCATTTAGAAAGGCCACTTTCTCAACCTTAGGAATGGGTCGATGCAGAAAGCGAGCCATAAAGAAGCGTGGCATGAGCGGAATCTGTCCCAGCCATTGGGGACGAAACGCCACCACATAGCCGCCAAACCGATAAAACGCCTCAAAGGCGGCCTTATCGTATTCAAAAACACCGTTACAGGTCAAAATTGCTCGGTCTACCAGGTGAGCATAGCGATTCAAAAAAAATACAGCCACTGAGGCTCCCATTGAATGAGCGTTGAGGGATACCTTGGTCAAACCCAGCGTTTGCAGTAGCTCGGCTAAATCGTCTGCAAAGGTGTCTAGCTCATAGCCCCGTGCCTGCACGGAATCGGCTAATTCCGGTGCAATAGCTGACCGGCCAAACCCGCGCATATCGTACAGAAGACAGTCATAGTTTTCAGCCAGAGCCGCCGCCGTGCTCTGCCAATAGCGGGCAGAACCAGCCCAGCCATGGATAAAAACCAGAACAGGTTTGGTCGAGCCTGGAGAGCGGGGGGTTTGAGTGCCCACCCACTCGTAGTAATGCTCAACCTGGTTAACCCGCACGTAGGCCATGGTTAAGCCGACTCAGGCTTAGGCATAGAGGAAGGATGGAGCAGAAGATCCGCTGTAGAGCGCTGTTCTACCATTTCGCGAGTAATTGTGCAGCGCTTGAGATCTTTCCGAGAGGGCAGCTCATACATAACGTCTAGCATGAGCTCTTCAATAATGCCACGCAGGGCTCTGGCTCCAGTTTTGCGGCGATAGGCTTCGCGGGCAATGGCTCGCAGGGCATCGGCCTTGAACTCAAGCTGCACGTTGTCCATCCGCATGAGCTTCTGGAATTGCTTAACCAGCGCATTCTTGGGCTCAGTAAGAATCGCCATCAGCGACTCTTCATCCAGGGGTTCAACCACAGAAATGGCAGGAATTCGGCCAATAAACTCAGGGATTAAGCCAAATTTAACCAGGTCATCAGGCTCAAGGTGCCGTAGCACATCAGCTGCACGCTTTTCGCGAGATAGCTGAGCTTCTCCAGGTTGTACAAAGCCAATGGATTTCTTCCCAATCCGTTGCTCAACAATTTTCTCTAACCCGACAAAGGCTCCCCCGCAAATGAAGAGAATGTTGCTGGTATCAATCTGGATGCAGTCCTGGTAAGGGTGCTTGCGGCCTCCCTGGGGCGGAACATTAGCAATGGTGCCTTCCAGCATCTTCAGTAGAGCTTGCTGCACCCCTTCCCCCGACACATCGCGCGTGATCGATGGATTTTCACTCTTGCGGGCAATTTTATCGATCTCGTCGATGTAGATGATGCCGCGCTGGGCCTCTTCAACATCCAGGTCTGCCACTTGCAGCAACCGTAGCAGGATGTTTTCGACATCCTCGCCGACATAGCCGGCTTCGGTCAGGGTGGTGGCATCGGCCACCGCAAAGGGAACATCCAGAATCCGAGCCAGGGTTTGAGCCAGCAGGGTCTTACCGCAGCCAGTAGGACCAATCAGCAGAATGTTCGACTTTTGAAGCTCGATGGTATCTTCGCTGGGCTCACCCTCGACGCTCTGAAGATAGCTGAGCCGTTTGTAGTGGTTGTAGACCGCTACAGACAGCACCTTTTTAGCTTCATCCTGACCGATTACGTGCTCATCAAGGTAGTTTTTGATTTCCCGAGGCTTGGGAATCTGGCTGAGGGAAATGGCTGATGTAGAGCGCGAACGCTCAGGAGAAGAAGCTTCCCGACGCGGTACTGGCTGCGCTACCGCCGTACCGGAGTCGAATAGCTCTTCGTCCAATATTTCATTACACAGGTCAACACATTCGTCACAGATGTAGACCCCCGGCCCGGCAATTAGCTTTCGAACCTGCTCCTGGGACTTGCCACAAAATGAGCATTTTAAATGGGAGTCGTACTTAGACATAACATGACCCTAATTGAGTGCCGTCACAGCAGGATGAACCGAAAGCCTATGTTGTTCAACAACATCGTCAATCAGGCCATAGTTCTTGGCCTCATCCGCAGACATATAAAAATCCCGCTCGGTATCAGCTTCAATGCGCTCTAGGGGTTGCTCAGTATGATAAGCAATGAGCTCATTGAGGCGATTCTTGTGGTAAAGGATTTCCTTAGCCTGGATAGCAATGTCCACCGCTTGCCCCTGAGCCCCGCCCAGCGGCTGGTGAATCATAATTCGAGAACTGGGTAAAGAAAGTCGCTTGCCCTTGGCCCCAGCGCAGAGCAAAAATGCCCCCATGCTAGCCGCCAAGCCAAAGCAAATGGTCACTACGTCGGGGCGTATCTGCTGCATGGTGTCATAAATAGCCATGCCAGCGGTCACTGACCCACCGGGAGAATTGATGTAAAGCTGAACGTCCTTCTCCGGATCCTCAGCATCGAGATATAGGAGCTGCGCCACGATAGAGTCGGCTACCTGGCCATCTACCGGCGTGCCTAGGAAGACAATGCGCTCTCGGAGCAGCCGGGAGTAAATATCAAAGGCTCGCTCCCCCCGCCCCGATTGTTCAACCACAACGGGCAGCAGGCTCTCGACCTGATTCAGACTAGCCCCAGTAGAACTCAAGCTAAGTATTGACCTATTGTTGGGATTCGATGCAATCATAGTCGGTTTTCGGAATATTTCAAGGGCTGAGGGCAACTTGTTTAACCAAAGTAGACAAAATAAGCCCTGGCGGCTATGGGGATCATCCCCTCCAATATCTTAAATCTAGCGGCCCAGATCCGTAATCAGCATGAAGGTAATGAATAATTCCATCCTCTTCTAACCGCCATTATGCCCCAAAAAATTTGAGCTACTGCGCCATCTGGGTAATTAGCCATGAAAACTTATCTGAACCGTTGGTTAAACCGGTAATCTACTCCTCCTCGGCCATTGCCGTGGAAGATGCTGGCGGGGCATCCGGGGCTGATGACGCATCAGTTTGGGTACCCATGGCGTCCTCTGACGTGTCAGTGGCTACTTCAACAGCTACTTCGGCATCAGTGGTTATATCAACATCAGGGGTTGTATCAACCGCCGCCGAGTCTGCCGCCGGTTCGAGCTCATCCGTTTGGGTAGGCGGTAAACTGCCCTCAGGCACTAGTTCAATAGTATTGGCCTCCTCCAGCCAGGCTAAAATTTTTTCCTGGAGCAGCTCTTCCTGAAGTACCTGCACCAGACGCTCTGGATCAATCTGACTGGGATCCTCGACATCTGCCATAGTTTCCCTAACCTTGGCTTCTAAGACCTCTTCCTCAATGGCGATGCTTTCCTGCTTGGCCACTTCTCCCAAGGCCAGGGTACGGCGCAGGCGATCAATGGCATCGGGCCGAGTGCGCTGGCGCATCGTTTCAACCAGATCGCGGGTCAGCATCTTATTGACGTCAATTCCCTGCCGACTGAGCTGCATAATAGTCTGCGTCAGGAGAAAATCCACCTCTCGCTGAATCAGGGTGTTGGGAATCTCTGCTTCCAGGTTCTCTACCAGCGCTTCCAGCAGAGCGGCCTCCTTATTAGCTTTGGTGCTCTGCTCAGCCTCTTCGGTATAGCGCTTCTCCAGGGAGGCTCTGAGTTCTTCAATAGTCTCAAATTCGCTAATTTCCTGGGCAAAGTCGTCGTCCAGGTCGGGCAACTCCTTCTCCTTAATTTCCTTTACAGTAATGGAGAACATTACCGGCTTACCCGCCAACTCAGCTTGGGGGTAGTCATCGGGGAAGGCTATTTCCAGGTCTTTGGATTCTTCCAGGGCCATGTCGGCAATGCCTTCTACAAAACCAGGAATAAACCGCCCAGCTTCTAGCTCCACCTGAAAATCTGTGGCGGATCCGCCAGTGAACTCTTCCCATTCTCCGGCTTCGGTTTTGATCTGGCCGACAAAGTCAACCACCACCACATCGCCCATCTGAGCAGTCCGCTCTTCAATGGGCACCAGAGTCGCCATGTTGTTCTGGTACTGGGTCAGGGTTTTATCGACGCGCTCCAGGTCGGGCAAAATTTCTTCGGCTTTGACGGACAACCCTTTGTATTGTTTCAGCGTCACCCGGGGGGGCACATCCACCACCGCAGTAATGGTTAGCACCTGGCCCGGCTCATACTGGTTGACCAGATCGTCAAAGGATGACTTGAGCTGATAGTTGCCGATGGCTTCAATGTTTTCCTGCTTAATTGCCTGATCAACCGCCGACTGTACGAGTTCTTCCAGCACCGCTACTTTAAATTGGGTGACGCCAATGCGCTGCAGAAATACGGGGCGCGGCACTTTGCCCTTGCGAAAGCCAGGAATGTTGACGGTGCGCATGAGCTTACTGAGCACCTGGTCGTAGGTCTTTTGAGACATTTCCGGTGAAATCTCAATTTCTAATCCCACCTGGCTGTCGGGCAGTACTTCCTGGGTAACTTTCATGGGGCCTTTAACTACACAGCTATTCGAGAACTTTTGACGCAGTTAATAAGCATACTCCAAATGAAAGGTTCTGGCTGGCTATGGTTAAGCAACAATGCAAAGGTCAGGACGACCGGGTGTAAATGTTAGTATCAGCAGCATAGTTTTCATTCCCGGGCGGAAAGGATGGGATCGTGGTGAATGGGCTGAATGTGGCAATTTTAGGGGCTACGGGTGCCGTAGGTGCTGAACTCCTGGCGATTTTGGCACAGCGATCCTTTCCCATTAAGACCCTGACCTTGTTGGCCTCTCCGCGGTCGGCGGGCACTACCCTGTCTTTTCAGGGCGAATCGTTGACTGTTCAGGCTCTCCGTGAGGACGCATTCAGGGGAGTTGACCTGGTGTTGGCTTCAGCTGGTGGATCCGTCTCCCAAGAGTGGTTGCCGAAGGCTGTAGCGGCAGGGGCGATCGCCATTGATAACTCCAGCGCCTTTCGGATGGATCCGAATGTTCCTTTAGTGGTGCCAGAAGTAAACCCTGAGGCCGCTAAGGCCCATCAGGGCATTATTGCGAATCCCAATTGCACCACTATTTTAATGTCTCTGGCAGTCTGGCCCCTGCATCGGCTGCAACCGGTTAAACGCCTGGTGGTGGCGACCTATCAGTCGGCCAGCGGAGCCGGTGCCCGCGCCATGGAGGAGGTAAAACAACAAGCCCAGGCTATCCTGGCCGGGGAACCCCCCGTAGCCGAAATTTTCCCCTATCCCCTGGCGTTTAATCTGTTTCCCCACAACTCCGCCCTCAACGAACTGGGCTATTGTCAGGAAGAAATGAAAATGGTGAACGAAACCCGCAAGATCTTTGGAGTTCCAGAGCTAAGGATTTCGGCTACCTGCGTGCGGGTTCCCGTACTGCGGGCCCACTCTGAAGCGGTTAATATAGAGTTTGACCAGCCTTTCTCTGTAACCGAAGCCAAGCATCGACTGACTGAGGCTCCTGGCGTAAGCGTGGTTGAAGACTGGAGCCGCAATTATTTTCCCATGCCCATGGATGCCAGTGGCCAGGATGATGTTCTGGTTGGCCGTATCCGGCAGGATATCTCTAATCCGAATGCCCTGGAACTTTGGCTCAGTGGTGATCAGATCCGGAAAGGCGCTGCCCTCAATGCCGTTCAAATTGCTGAGTTAATCACTGTTAAAGCGGCGGCGGCTGACCCCCTGATGGTTTAGTCACCCTGCTTAAAGGCTGCCTGTGGCTTTAGCTCAGTCTCCTAGGCAAGGTTGTATAATCCAATGGCAGCGGTTAAGGTAGTTTTGGGATCAGGTGATCCCTCTCACAGATTGAGGGAGTGGAGTCGAGTGGTATATTTCGGTAGAGTGCTTACAGCCATGGTGACACCCTTCTCCCAGGATGGGACTGTCAACTATGCTATGGCAGAGCGCTTGGCTGACCACTTAGTGCGCCACGGCAGTGATGGTCTCGTCGTCTGTGGGACAACGGGAGAATCTCCTACCTTAACTTGGGACGAAGAGTATCAGCTCTTTAAGACCGTTAAGCAAGCGGTAGCTGGCCGAGCTAAGGTGATTGCGGGTACCGGTTCCAACTCCACCCATGAGGCCATTGAAGCGACTCGCAAAGCCAGCCATTTGGGGCTGGATGGCGCGCTTCAGGTGGTGCCTTACTACAATAAGCCTTCCCAGGAAGGGTTGTACCAGCACTTTAGCCAGATCGCTCAGGCGGTTCCCGATCTACCGATTATGCTTTATAACATTCCCGGGCGAACTGGCTGTAATTTGGCTGTAGATACGATTGTTAGACTGGCTCAACTCCCCAATATTGTGGCGATTAAGGAAGCCAGTGGCAGTCTGGATCAGGCTAGCCAAATTCGTTGTCATACCGCCACCGATTTCTCAATCTACTCCGGGGATGACTCGCTAACCCTGCCCATCCTGGCTGTGGGCGGTTCTGGCATTGTCAGTGTAGCCAGCCATCTGGTTGGAACGGCGCTTCAGCAAATGATTCAAGCCTATGAGGCTGGTAAGGTTAAGTTGGCTACTGAGATTCACCTGAGTCTGCTACCGCTGTTCAAAGTTCTGTTTGTGACCACTAATCCAGTACCCGTTAAAGTAGCCTTAGCTCTCCAGGGTTGGGACGTTGGCTCTGTGCGCTTACCGCTGTGTCCTCCGGAAGCCACTGTTGAATCCGCCATTGCCGATGTTATTAAGCAAATTCCAGATATGGTGCCAGGGGCTACGGTTTGAATCCTAGTTTGACGTTAGCCCACATTTATTCTTCATGGGCTGCCCATTACAGTCTGCTCAGACAATTGAATACGCTACCTTAGCTTGCTTGATAGCAAGCGTAAGTTTTCCTAATGTTTCTTTGTATTGCTAATGGTATGTCACGTTGGTTTTGTAAGCTCCTATTTCTGGTTGTCTTTGGCTTTTCTACAAGCCAGCATTCTGGGCCGAGATTAACGGCTAAATGCTTAGCTGGCAACGCTGGGTGCTGTATACGGGACACTTTTACCTGGGCTACCACAGGTTAAACAGGCTTTGCGTAAAGTTTGATTCTGGTATCCACCTATAGATTTTCATTGGTTTTCTGATTTCTTTAACCTACAAGATGGTTGTTTATGACTGCAAAAAACGCTAATCAAGCCCTCAAGATCATTCCCTTGGGTGGGCTGCATGAAATTGGTAAAAACACCTGTGTGTTTGAAATTAACGACGAGATCATGCTGCTTGATGCCGGGCTTGCTTTCCCTACCGACGGGATGCATGGGGTCAACATTGTGTTGCCCGATGTCACGTATTTACGGGAAAATCGGCACAAAATCAAGGGCATGATTGTTACCCACGGCCACGAAGACCACATCGGTGGCATTGCCTTTCATCTCAAACAATTTGATATTCCAGTCATCTATGGCCCCCGTCTGGCCATGGCTTTGCTAGAGGAC
>CAYUBC010000018.1:0-13710 GCA_964442885.1 uncultured bacterium
AATCACTACCCCGATGAACACCAGCACCGTTTCCCAAAATCGTGCTTCGTCCTTGGCCGACAGGGCCGAAATTAGCACGCCGCGCTTGTTGTTGAGCACCACGCTGAGGCCGGTGTAGCCCAGCAGAAACACCCCAATCAGCAGTAAGAAGCCCAGCGCTTTCCATTTTTCGTCGCCCAGCCAGTAGGACTTGGCGATCACCCAAAATCGTCTAAATCCGCTGAAGTTAAATCGTTCCATAGAAGTGCCAGTGCTCCAGCCAAGTAACGGTGCTGGTCGGATCTTATAAAACTTAACGCTTTTTCGCTGGCGATGGGTTCGCTGGTCGTTACATCGTTTTTCTACCGTAATGTACTAAACAGCATTGATGCCGTCAGGAAATCCAGGATCAAAAATTTGATCGGCAGTGTAGATACAATTTCCTGGTAAGTCTGGATAATCCAAAGGTGTCTCTAAAACGACTAAATCTAAGCCAGCTTTATAGCCCTTTACAATCACCTCTGGCAAATAGGGCTTCAGGCTGGGGTTATCTGCCAATAGATCTTCTATTTCACGACGTTGGATTTGAAGGGTAACTCGCCAACTTTTACTACGCTTTTCGGGTTGATAATCCCATTTCAGCAAGTGCCCAATTAAAATACCGAGTCGGTTTCTAAGTTCCTGACGCTGTTGTTTTCCCAAAGACTCAATTTCTTCCACCAAGTTAATAACATCTAGATGATTAAAATCACCCTCCTTGAGCAACTTCGACTGCTCTAACGTCCAGGCATAAAAATCAGTTTCATAGAGATTGGATGACATCGTCTTGTCCCTTTGCTTGACGTTAATCTAGCCTCTTAATACCCCTATCGAACAATTATCGGCGGCTGATCAGTGATGAGTTTGAACAAAGCCATCCTAACCGTAGCCTTTCCATGCCTTACAGTGTTAGGTAAGCATTGGCTGACGCGGCGATGGTAACTTCTCGGCTAGACCCTCTCCTTCAAACTATTCCTCAAAATCGCTGGCACCGAGCCACTTGGGCCGACTATGTAGCTCTGCGCGACGACCCCAGCCCAGAGCGCATCAGACTGGCGTTTAACGCAGGATGGCTTTGGGTCACGATGGGTGCAGAAGGGATCAGCCATGCAACGGTCAGCGATTTGTTTACAGGCCTGCTTTTTCTCTGGGCTATTCAGCACCCGGAGCAGGTGTTTAGCTCCCTGGGACGTTGCCTGCTAGAACGGGCTGAGGTGCGGGCTAGTGCCCCTGACCTGGTGCTTTACATTGGGGCAGACTATCCCCAGTGGCAACCTGGCGAGCCGCGTCCTATAGACTTGACCCACCATCGTGCGCCCAATTTGGTCGGAGAAATTGCCGACACTACTCTGGCCAGCGACCTGGATGAGAAAAAGCACCTGTACGCAGCGTTGGGCATTTCTGAGTATTGGGTAGTAGACGTGCGGGGGCAGCGGGTATTTGCCTTTTTGCTGCAAGGCAATGGCGAATATCAGACCTGCGAAACCTCTCAAGCCTTGGCGGGGCTGCCCATTGCCCTGCTGGATGAAACCCTGCGACGGCTGGCTGAGAGTGCCAACACGAGTGCGGCGGCCTGGCTGAGAGAGCAGATTATGCAGCTCAGCTAAGGTTTTTCCATCAACCGAGAATGAGGATAGGAGCCAATGAACCGAGCATTAGCCTGGCACTGGGCTAGAAGAGGCAGGCAACCTTGGGCCAGCCACCGAGTTTTAATCACCACCGCCTTGGGGCTCAGCCTGATGGCCCAGCCTCTGTCGGCTCAGACCTTGCCCCTGCCAGAGCATCTGACACCGCTAACCTCGGCAGAGGGGCAGGTGGTACTGCAAGGGAGTGAAGCACTGGCCGACTATGTGCCGCTTAGCAGTCAATTTGTCACCCAAATTAACCAGGCATTTTGCGGGGTTGCCAGCCTGGTCATGGTGCTCAACGCGCTGGGTGTGCCAGCTCCCCTTGCGCCAGAGTGGGAACGCCACTATTTCACCCAGGAGAATGTGTTTAACCAGCAGACCGAGGCGGTTATTCCCCGCCAGGTGATTGAGCGGCAGGGGCTGACCCTGGCTGAGCTGGCGGGCCTGGTGGAAAGCCACCCCGCTCAGGCCAGGATTTACTATGGCAGTGAGGTCAGCCTGGAGGACTTCCGGCACCTCATTCGGACCAACCTGGAAACCCCTGGCAACTACGTGCTGGTAAATTACCTGCGCCGCACCCTTGGCCAGGAGCGGGGCGGCCACATTTCCCCCCTGGCCGCCTACGATGCCGATACCGACCAGTTTTTGATTCTGGATGTATCGCGCTATAAGTATCCGCCGGTTTGGGTGTCGGCTGAAATGCTGTGGCAGGCTATCAACACAACGGATTCAGTATCAGGTAAAACCCGTGGGTTCTTGCTAATTGAATAAATTCAGGCGGCTAGACCGGGGCGATTCATCCCTAGCTAACCGCTATGCGACTAACCCTGGGAAAACGAGTTGGCCCAGTCCTTGGCCCAGTGCAGGTGCCGCTGCACGTCGTCCAGGGTTTTGGCCTCGCTGTAGAGGCGCAGTACCGGCTCCGTGCCGCTAAAGCGGATCAGTAGCCAGCTATCGTCGGCCAGGGTGAACTTGTAGCCATCAATAGCCAGGCAGTCTTTAACGGCTTTACCGGCGATTTCCGTGGGTGGTTGGGTGGCGAGTTGCTCTAGCAGCTTGGCCCGCACCTCCATGCTGGCCAGGGGCAGGTCGATGCGATCGTACTCAGAGGTGTAGCCGGTTTTGTCTTGCAGCAGACGATAGTAATCGCTCAGGTCAAGCCCAGAGGCCACCACCGCTTCCAAAACGTACAACGCCGACAGCAGGGCATCCCGTTCGGGGATGTGGTGGCCGTAGCCAATGCCGCCGGACTCTTCGCCGCCCAGTAATACAGCGGCCTCCTGCATACGGTCGGCAATGTACTTGTAGCCCACTGGGGTCTGGTAAAGGGTTAGGCCATGCAGTTCGGCCACGGCGGGGATCAAATTAGAGCCGCTGATGGTCTTGACGATCTCTCCACTGTAGCCCCGGCGCGTCTTGAGGTGGTCAATGAGAACCGGAATCAAAATCTGGGAGCTGAGGAACTGACCGCGGCCATCTACGGCGGCGATGCGATCGCTGTCCCCATCAAACACGAGCCCTACCTTAACGCCCCCGTTAGCAGGTTGGTAGTCTTTCACGGTATCGAGCAATTCTCCCAGGTACTTGGGCAGCGGTTCTGGGGGGTTGCCACCAAACAGAGGATCCGCCTGACGGTGCAGCTCGTGGACGCTTTCTTCCCCCAGCAGCCGGGGTAGTCCCCCTGCTGCTGCGCCATGCATCACATCCGCAAAGACCGTCAGCTTACCGCTAGAGATAGCCGCCTGAATGGCCGCTATATCCACCTGAGCCTGAAGCGCGGTGCAGTAGTCGGGCCAGGGGTCAAAGGTGGCTAACTGCCCCTTTGGCCCAACCGGAGCAGGCGGGGTAGGCAGCAACGCCTCGACCTGTTGAGTCACCTCTGGGGAGACGGAGCCACCAAAGGCACCCTTAATTTTGAGACCAGAGTAGGCGGGGGGATTGTGGCTGGCGGTGATTACAATTGCGCCCAGCAAGCCCTGATGCTTGGCCGCAAAGCTAAAGGCTGGAGTCGGCGCGTATTCCTGGGAGAGCAAAACATCGAAGCCCTGGTCGGTAATCGCTTCGGCAGCGGTGCGGGCAAACTCAGCGGAGAGGAAGCGGCGATCGTACCCTACGGCTACCGTGCGGCTGCCGGTACTTTCCCCGAAGCAGCGATGCAGTACCTGGGCCGAAACGGCCGCTACCTGAGCGACCCGCTCAAAGGTAAAGTCGGCCGCAATAATGCCGCGCCAGCCATCAGTGCCAAATTTGATCGGCTTTGGGGTAGCCGGAATTGGGCCAGTAGTTGCTGCCATAACCAATATCCAAACGACAGAGCAGGGGGAAAGCGAACCATTTCGTCTGTAAGTTTACCCAGTGAACTGGCGGTCTGCGCGGCTCAGGGGGTTTCCAGGGAGAGATTTCATCCAGCCTGGCGGGTTACTGAAAGTTTTTCAAAGAATAGACGCCACTATCCTGACCGTGCTCCTGCGGCTTGAACACTATAAGGCTCTACCCTTAATCCAACCCCTGGAGGATGTGCTGACTGGTCAACAGCGCGTTTAACCCCACCAAGCCCTGAAACCGGCCCTGCTGGGCGGTCATCCCCAGGGCAATCGCCGATGCCTGGGGAGAATTACGCACAAACCGGGGCGAGGTGTTGATATAGACCACGGCACTGTTAATCAGGCGGGTGAAGTGATGGGCTTCCTGGTAACTTTCGGTTACCAGGCTATTGGCGTGGCCACTGCTGTAGCGATTCATCCAGTTGGCCGCGGCGTCTACGCTGTCTACTCGGCCCAGAATCACAGTTTTGGTTAAAAAGGGCTGAGCCCAATCCTCGGCTTGGGCCAGTTTGAGGTTAGGCATTTCGGCCACCATGCCGTTGTCTCCCAGCAGCTCAAACCCCTGATCCCAGAGGGTATGGCACAGCTGGGCCAGGGCAGAACTGCTACACCCTGGATGCACCAGCACTTTTTCAATGGCGTTGACGGCATCGGGTTCGCCTCGATGGCTATCGAGCACCATGTGGGTGGCGGTGTCTAAGCTTCCAGAGGCCGACCAGTAGAGGTAGCAGTTGCCCATCACCGTCGGCAGCACCGGCACTGCCGCCTGGCGAATTACCTGTTTGACCAAACTGGGGCGTCCGTAGGGAATCACTAAATCTACCGCTCGATCCTGAAGTAACCAGGCGCGGGCGGCATCCCCCTGATCCTCCGCTAGGGAAAAGAGGCAGGCGGTGGGCAAATCCACGCGATCCAGAGCCCGATGGAGCACCTCCAGCATCATTTGATTCGTCTGGCTGGCCTCATTGCCACCCTTGAGAATCAGGGCATTGCCCGTGCGCATACACAGCCCGGCCATGATGATGGCCAATTCTGGAAAGGCCTCGTACACGAAAGCCACCACCCCCAGGGGCATAACCTGGCTGTAGCCGGTAACCGTTTTCGTCAGCCGACTGATGGGGGGTGGACTCAGCCCCCGAGGATCGCCCAGAGTGGCCAGACGCCGCAGGATTTTGCTTACGATGTGCAGGCGTTCAGGGGTAAGTTTGAGCCAGTCTAGCACCAGCTCAGGAACCGCCATATCTAAACTGGCTTCTAAATCGAGGGTGTTGGCCTCCAGGATTTCGTCCTGGGCTTCGTCTAGGGTCGTGGCTAACCGGTCTAGCAGTTGGCTATGCACCTCGGCCCCCGCTAGCCTGAGTTGATAACCAGCCTGGGCAACCTCGCTAACGGCAGCGCTCAGGTCTGCCTGGGATGCAAACGCGACCATAGCTTAACGCCGAGAGGCCACCCAGAACATGGCCACCAGCAGAGAAGATACCGCTAGAGTGGTCAGCAGACGGGTGACGGTTTGAGTACCCTGGGGCGACTGAAGCGTGGCTAACAGCAGGAAAAACACCATTAACCCAAAGGAGGCCATCACCAGCAAGGGCATGTAGCTAACACTCAGGGATGAGCGATCTAGCCGCCACTGCTGCCCCATCCAGCGCCAGGCGCGTTTGTAGGGGTAATGGGTAGAAAGCTGCTCAATCACGTAGCCATCTTCCTGGACAACAAAAATTTGCTGGCAGCGATCGCAGCCAAACGCCTCGGTCAGGATAATCGGCTTAATGCGCCCGTTGCGGCGGCAGGGGCAGGGGTAGTCCGCGTTTTGATCAATCTTCTGGCTCTTGTAGGTACGCACAGCGACGCAGAGGAATAGGAGCAAAGCAAACGATGATTTTCACACCTATTCTGACACATTAACCAAACCATCTCTGGAAGACAAGCGGGGATCATGGCGGGGTCAGAACTTCGTCCGACGGCTTGAGTCAAAGGCCGTTAGGCGGAGGTGGGGATCGCTTGAACGGGAACCGGCGGTTGGTCTACAATTGCTGACTCAGCCTGCAAAAATGTATTGACTGAGCCTTGAAAATCCACTAAACCCCATGATATTACAAGGGCTGTAACAGCATTTAAGCCCCTGGGTGGAAGGGTAGGCAGCCTCGTTAAGGGGAGGACTGGATGCTGTCTCTCCTCACCCTATTAGATTCACAGTATTTAGATTCACAACATAGGTGTTACTCATGGTCACTGAGCGGCTGGATTTAGCGGTAAAGAACTTTCAGCACATGAACCAGATGGTAGAGCGCTACACCCGTCTGTGTCGTGCCTATGTGCAGCTTTCGGAGCGGTTTCATCAACTCGATGTGGAACATATGACCTTGAAGGGTCAAATGGTGCCGCTGCTGAAAGCTCTAAAAGCTCAACAGGCTCGTATGCAGAACCTCCAGGCCGATAATGAGGCGTTGCAGCAAGCCCTGGAGCAGCAAAGAGCCGAGCACCGCCAGGAGATGCAAACCATGACGACGGCCTACGAAGACCGTCTGCAAACCCTGACCCACCACGTAGACGAGCTTAGGCCTTTGGAAACCCTACTCTCGTCCCAGGCCCATCAAGAATTGGCGGTGGCTGAAGAGCAAATGGAGCTGGTGGAAGCGACCCTGCAAGAAATGGATGAAGATAGCTCTCCCGACCTGACTGAGGATGAGAAAGTGCTGCTATCGGCCTATCGAGCCGATCCCAATACGTTTTTGACCGCTCCGGTTGGCTCGACTCTGGAGCCAGTGGCGGCAGAAACAGCGGCAGAACCCGTGCCCAGCATGTGGCACTACTACTATGACGAGCGCCCCTTAGAAGAAGCGTAAAGCACCAGGCTGCCGACCAGTCGGTTGATTAAGCCTCCCCGATAGGGGGCGCAGAGCCTCTGAATTTGGGCGTCTGTGTAGCGCTGGTGGCGCAGGCTGAGGATATTGCCGTAGACCCCATTGGGGTAAAACGGGGTTTCTTCCACCAGGTTGAGGGATTGCAGGTCAAAGACCTTGGGCCGTGAACCTGGCGCGTAGTCCACCATGATGCTGAAGTCGTAGCCCCTCTGCTGGAGCATTTTCAAGCAGTCAAGGGTGCCTTCTAAAAACTGAGGTGCCCAGCCACTCTGGCCCTGGGTATAGCTGCTGCCGCCGCCGTACTCAAACATCACCAGTTCTGGCAGCAGGGCATCGGGCAAGGTGCTGAACTGCTTAATTGCCACTGGCTCCCACCCTTCAATATCCAGCTTAAAACAGGTAATTTGCGAGGCCGCCACCTGAGCCAGCAGGCTCGCTAAATCCAGGGTGGGCACCTGCTGGGTACGCCCTGAAGCGCCAAACCAATCCGCCGATAGAGAACTGAAATTTGCATTGGCCATGCTGGCAAACTGGCCCAAATGCAGGGTTTGAGTGCCCACCTGGTCTGACAGGCAGAGTTCCAGCAGTTGAATGCTATGGCGCTGGCAGAGAACCCGCAGTTGTTCCGTGGGGCAGGGCTCTACCGCTACCGTAGCAAAGCCAAGCTGGGCGAATAGCTCACAGTAAAAGGCAAAGGTGCCTACCCCTACATCCACGCAGAGGCCCCGGCGATCAGGATCTAGCTCTGGCAATAGATGCTGCAACAGGGCTTGGCAACAGGATTCAACACGCATAGGGCTCTCGCCTAGAAGGTCATGGGCGCAATCGGTTCGATGGTGGGATCGTAGCCCCCCACCTGGCTGGTACGCAGCACCCAGGCAGAGGCTCCATATTTCAGGAACGTCTGGGCTACCACGTCACTGGCTTTACGGGGTAGCACCGTGCGCCAGCTCCCCAGGCCCATTATCAGGTTGCGGATGGGCTCATCTTCAATGGAGCTGCCCAGGTTAAACTCGTTTTTTTCCCAGTCATGGCGGATGTTGCCCAGCGGTTGCAGAGTGTTCTTCATGTCTTTCCCGAAGGCCACAATTTGCTGAAACGCCTGGGCCTGGTCAGGGTGCTGGTTAGCCCAGGCCTGTAGCTCGGCCTCGTGGCCCGACAATCCCCTGGAGAGATTTTGCAAGCTAGCGAATAGAGCCTGGTTAGAGTCCTGAGAACAATTGTTGGATGGCCCCACAAAGGTGCCGCCCGTGCCATCGCCAATTCGGTAGCGGGCGGTCATAGCTTGCAGGTAGGCCTCCATGCCGCGCAGGGGCGAATACTGCCTACCATCAAAGTCGTAATAGCGGCTGAAGGCATCCAGCTTAATCAAAATGTCGCAGGTGGGGCGGGTGCCCAGCCAACCGCGCTGGCGATCGCCCTGGTAGCGCGTCCAGTGCAGAGTCCCAGCAATCAGCCCATCAATGTTGTGGCAGTAGACCTGGTAATAGCGGATATCAAACCGTAGCTCATCGGCCAGGGGATCGCGCACCACCTCGGCCCGACCGTAGGCAAAGTGCCCGAAGAAAATCGGGCTGAAGGCGGCGGGTTCTTTCTTTTCGCCACCAATGCCGCCGTAGTTGTGGAGTACCAGCAGGCGATCGCCCTCCTGCCAGTCGGCAATGGCGGCGGCAATGGCCTCGGGTCGGCCATTGTCCAGGGTGGTGCAGAGTACAGAGCTGGCCTTCCCTTTCTGGGCGACTACAGCGGCCCAGGATTCCTTCCGAATGTAGCGGTAGGCCGTCCTGTTGCCGCCAAACACTACCCGATCCGGCTGGAGGCGAAATAGGGCACGAGGGCCAAGCGCCTGAACCACGAAGGTGCCAGCGCTATTCTGAGCGCCATAGATGTACCAACCCAGTTCGTTATGGGGCGATCGCTCCAGCCCCTCCGTAACCGAGGGATAGCTACCGTAGGCCTCCATCAGGCTAACCGGGGGCAGGCTGACCAGCTCCTCTGGCCCATCGAAAGCACAGCTGGCCCGATTAAAGTGGCGTACCCGAAACTGGTCGGTACCTGCGATCGGCTCCACAAACTGCACCAGGCCGTAGTAGCGCCCGGTCACTTCCATTGGTTGGCTGGTGATGCGCAGCGTTACACCATCTGGCCCATTAGCCACCTCAGGACGCTCCACCGCCACAATCATGTCGTCCCCTGGCAGCGACCCCGCCAGAGATTCCAGCGGATCAACCTGGAGCCAGTGATTCAGGCGCAGGGGGTGAATCGCCCCATTAACCCGGCTGCTGTACTCGGCATCGGCACTGAAGTGGACATCGTGAGTAACCGCCTGAACAAACTTTTGAGTGGTGGGATGATCGGCCCAGCAGAGTTTAACCACCTGGCCCACCAACCCTTGATAGCCATCAGGAGCCTGATGGATTTCGTAATAGACACCTTTAAAGCGCGCCGCTTTGGGGGGCAAAATTAGCCGACCGATCCAGTCGCTCAGGGGGACGTAGAGGTTGGGGTTAGGGCGGCGATACAGGGGATAGGTTTGGGGCTGCACCAGGGGATTAGCCTGGAAAATATCGTAGTTGCTGGGCTTACGCTCGTTCTCCAGGGAATTAGCGTCTAGAATGTCGCCCCTGAGAATAGTGTTGATGGTATCGATGGTCTGTTGCAGAGAGCTACGACCATCAGCCAGGATTAATTTAGGATCCAAGATGCCGCCTGGTACCTGGTGGCCCACCGGCCCCATGGGGATAACGGTGATCTTGCCCCGGCGCTTGGCTCGATTCCAGTAGGACAGATGAAACAGCTTCCACCGGCCTGGAAACATCTTGGGGCCAATGCGTTCCACCATGTCTTTATCACCAACCAGGTGGTAAAGATGCTCTAGCTTGAGAATATTAATATTGGCGCTAATTACCCCGCCCAGGGAAATGACGTCAATGGGGGCACCCAGAGCCCGTTTCAGGTAGGGGGCATTAGCACAGGACATCTGCCCACCCCCGCTGTAGCCAATGAAGGTGACCGGGGTACCGCTGCTGGGTTGATAGCCGTTCTTGATCAAGCCGTTGTAGACCACCTGGGCAATGCCCTGGTTGTAGAGGGGGCCGTAGCGCTTGTCCGCAGACACACCCACAATCAGCACGTTGCGGATATTCACCAGCAATCCTAAAATGCTGGCCGGGTTGGCAAACCGAAGTTTATCCGCGTAGCGCCACAGAAAAGACAGCGGGCGATCCTCATCCAAGGGCGAGTTCATCACCGAGTAGGGCATAATGCCCCGCACCAGGGCCACATCGTCAGGCAACGTAGGGGCAAGGGTGTCTAGAAATTCTTCAATATCCGGCAAATACTCAAAATTAGACTTGCCAATGCCATCTAAATACACCACGTAGCGGCTAAAGGCTTGGTCAGCCGGGGCAGGCTGAGCTAGTTCTCCAGCGTTGACAGTGGTGTTTACCTCGTCGTCGTACCAGCCGGCCCACCAGCCGAGGGTTTCCAAGGGGGCCAAGAGTCCAGCGACCACCAGGGCAACCAGGCCAATCCACAGCAAATTCAGGAGCAGTTGAACCGGGCCGGGTAGGGCGGCAAACCAACCAAACCACCACTCTCGTAGAGGGCGCAGAAAAATTAACACCACCACGGTCACCAGCGCCATGGCCAGCAACCCTAGCAGCGTCTTGACGGTACCATCCAGGCTGCGCTGACGACTTTTGCTGGAGTCAGCCACCGGCATAGTCGCTGCCGCTGTCCCAGAAACCTCGCCTGCCATAGCCATAGGGGGATGATTACCGGGGATGGCGGCGGCCATATCACCGGAGCGCAGCATGTCTATTTGCTGGGTAAATTGCTCTTGCCAGCGAGTAGAGGCCTCGGCCAGGTTACTGCGCATAGAGTCGGCAATGTCTCGGCGACGAGTCATCAACTCTACCCCCGCCGCGCGGTTAGCAATGCGTTTGCCCAGGTTGGCAATGGGCCGACCTATGGTGTTTTGTAGAACCTGTAGCACAACCCAACCAAAGGCAACATAGCCAAAGGCGTTACTAATGCCGACGCTGGTAATTGCCCCAAAACCCACCACCATGGCCAGCAAGTTCCACACCGACAGCAGGTTAAGAATCGGCAACCCTAAATAGGGCAATGCTCCTAAAAAACTAAATAAGAGAGGCGCGTAGGCCAGCCCCAGCACCGTCACCAGGTCATCAAAAGACACCTGAACCGACCAGGGCAGCAAGGTAATTAGCCAGGTGCTTAGCACCAGGGCTAAAAAGCCAAAGGTAAATAGAACCGCATTAATCAACAGGCTGATGAAAAACCGGGCTGGCTTAACCTGGTTAATGAAAAGAATAATGCTCTGCCCAATGCCCTGGGATAGGCCCGCCAGCAGCACCACGACCAGGGCTAGACCCAGCCCCTGGGGTACTGTGGTGGCAATCCGAAACGCCTCTTCGTTAAGGGCAAAAACATAACCCAGCACTTCCCAAAAGCGGTCTAACATCAGCCCAGTGTCCAAAACCTGTGATGTGATTTTACGCTACGGCGCTGCTTAAGATTAGAGCCGTTAGATTAAGTCCAGGTTTCTGCCCCTGCATTAGTAGTAGTCGTACTCTGCGGATGGATTCATAGGGTCAGGGGCAAAGGCCAGCCAAAGAGGAAACTGAAGTAGCGCCAGGCTAATCACGGCCTCGGCTTCATCCACCACAATGAGGGGCAGGCCACCCTCGGCGGAGATGCGCTCGGCCCGCTGCGCCAGAGGCTCTGGGGCATCAAACAGCATCACGCCCTGGCCCGTACCAAAGTCAGCCCGTGAAATGCCCAGGCAGTCTTGCAAGCCCCGCCGCCACTCGCCCAAACGCTCTGGACTGTTGGAGAGCACCAGGGTACGCAAGCGATGGCCGTAGAGGGTATAAAGAATCGAAATGGCCGCTGAGGCCACCAGCACATTCTGCAGGCGGCTGCCCATGCTTTTGACCGCACCGCGACCACCCTGGGCAAAAAACCAGTTGGAGACCCGCTCGGCGTGGATGGGCTCGAAGGTGCGCCGCAGTTGCCAGACAGGGCCATAGTAGTCGGGCCGCATGCGGTACTGGTCGAGCAGGCTGCGGACGCGCTCGGTTTGGTCTTGGAAGGTGCTGGCCGCAAACCCCAGGGGGGCGGCGGTAGGTTCTGGCTGAGGCCGGGGGCGGCGGTTGCCGGGTTGAATCACCTCTGGCTCAGGCGCTAGGGTTTGAGGCTTGGGGCCAGAAGCCAGGCTCAACTGTTCTGCCGCCGTGGCCAAATCCTGGAGACTACCTACCAAATAATCCTTAAACCCCTGCACCCGTACCGCCAGGTCTTGGGATGCCCCGGCAAAGGTTGTCCGCATTTCGGCCTGGATGCGCTCTTGCCGCCGCTCCAGCTTTTCAATGTCAGACTGTAGAGCCCGCTTGCGCTGTTCTAACTCGGCAGTGCCCTGCTCAACCAGGCGGCGTAAATCGTTCTGGACTTTTTGGAACTGGTCTTGGGTGAGCCGGTTGTAGGTAACTTGCAGGTCGGCAATGCTGCGCTTTAGGTCGGCCTCCTGCTGTCTTAGGCTGTCAATGCGGCTGCTCCAGTCCGACTTTAGCGATGACGAGTCTGCCATTCCTGATGAGGTAGCCCCTTCTCCAGTAGCTTTAGGCGTTGCAGCAGTGAACGACTCTGATTTAGGCAACTCGTCGGCTGTCATGGATATCCTGTTACGTCACTGTTGCCAGCCTATCAGATGACCGACGGGTTCAGCTAATTAGGGCGCGTCTGCGGGGTTGGGGCAGTGGGCCTCCAGGCAAACCCGCAACTGAGTAGGGCTGAAGAGAATAGGCAAAAAGTGAATGCTGTTAATTTCCCGAAAGTAAAACAAGATCGGCACTGGCGACCAAAAAATGTCCCAATACTGCCACTCCGCGTAGGGAAAGTGCCGAATCAAGGCACTACCCCGATAGATATCCAGCGCTGTATCCGTAAAGCGGAGCCGCAGGGTCAGCGCCTGCACGAGCAAAAATACCCCAAATAAGGCCACTAGCCCAGTCAGCCAGGGCGTTAACCAAGGCAGAGGAATGACCTGACTGGCCGATTCTGCCAGCCAGACCTGTAGGCCCAGCCCTAGCCCACCTACCCCCATCAAGACCAGGGGAATGCGATAGCTGGGAGCCAGTTCGGTGGTAGACAGCGTAGAGGTAGAATTCACAGGGTTTACACGCAAGAATAGATAGAAAAAATCGACACCATCAAGACCGACACCATCAGAGCCGAGACCGTCAGGGCCAACACTATCAGGGCCGACACTGTCAGGGTCGACACTGTCAGGGCTGACACTGTCAGAACCGGCATGATTAGGGCCGATATTTCCAGGGCAAATGACCCATCTAAAGTATAGAGGAACGATTTTCCTGCCGCCAAAAACTATTCCACGCCACTCTAGTACAGCGTCAACCCTAAGAGTTCGGGTTTGTAGTCAGCGCTTTAGCCCTAAAGCGCTGACTACGAGCTGATGCATTTACCCTAAAATTTGGCGTTGACAAAGCACTAGCGCTATTATTCCGCATTATCGTTTCTCCATGCTGCCCCGCCCCAATCCTTCCCTCTCTCCGTTCCTATGGTTAGCCTTAGTCATCGGCAATAGCCGCCTGCACTGGGGAGCCTTTGAGGGCGATCGGTGGCTGGGGGGATGGCACACGCCTCATCTCTCCTTGGAGCAAGCCAAAACCCTTCAAAGCAGAGGATTTTCTAGGTTGGCCTGGCAGCATCTAGGAATGTCAACCCCGCTCCCCCAGGATGGCCCGGTTGGCCCGCCGGTTGAGCTTTGGGTAGCCTCAGTGGTCAATGCTCAGGGAGATCTCTGGCAGGACTATCCGACCTTGCAGGTGGTCA
>CAYUBC010000018.1:13720-17708 GCA_964442885.1 uncultured bacterium
CGCCACCCTGGGAGTAGACCGAGCGCTGACCGTGTTAGGGGCCGGAGTGACCCACGGCTGGCCAGTGCTGGTGGTGGACTGCGGCACCGCCCTGACCTTTACCGCCGGGGCCGATGATCAGCTCCTGGGCGGGGCCATTGTGCCGGGGTGGAGATCGCAACTTCAGGCCCTCCATAACGACACCGATAGTCTGCCGCTGATTTCGCCTGAGGCCATCCAGTTACCCAATCGCTGGGCGCTAACCACCGCTGAAGCCATGCTCAGCGGCGTTATTTACAGCCAGCTAGCGGGCATTCGAGACTTTATGACGGCCTGGTGGGCCAGGTTCCCCGCCGGTGGGGTAGTGCTAACGGGTGGAGACAGCGAGGCCATGGCCACTGGCCTGATGGCCACCGACCGATCCCTGGCTGAGCGTATTCACCTTGACCCTAATCTAATGTTTTGGGGGCTACAAGCCTGTCGTCAACGCCGCTCTATAGCCCCGTAAGCTACAGCACCCTACCCTACAGGCCCCTAATCCGCGCCTGGTGGGCCGCCGGATCTGTGCCGCTGCCGGTGTTGGCCGCGAAGGTGCCCTCTGCGTTGAGGGCTTGGAGATTGCTGACCCGGTTGCCAGGATTGGGGTGGGTGCTCAAAAATTCTGGCGGCGTACCGCCCTGACGCTCCAGCTTTTGCATGAAGGTAATGAAGCCATTGGTGTCGTACCCGGCCCGGCCCATGTTTTGGAAGCCGCGTCGGTCGGCATCGTACTCGGCCTCACGGCTATTGGGGAGTTCTAGCGCCAGTTGTACCCCCAGGTTGACCAGGGCATCCTGGCGCACGTCCAGGGCACCGACAATGCCGCTGGCTATAGCCGCCTGCTGCATCCGCTGAATGACGTGGCGACCGGTAATGTGCCCAATTTCGTGGGCCACAACGCCGGCCAGTTCGGCTTCGTTGGCGGTGGCTTTGATTAACCCGGTATGGATGTAAACAAAGCCGCCGGTGGTGGCAAAGGCGTTAATGTTGTCATCGGCTACCACCTGAAAGGTGTAGGGGAGGTTGGGGCGATCGCTGCTAACCGCCAGCCGTTGGCCAATGTCGTTGATGTACTGGTTAATCGCTGGGTTAGCGGTGTAAATTCTCACGCCACTCGCCCTAAGCTGCTGGTCAATTTGGGTACCCAGGGCCACTTCGTCGCGTTCGGAGAGATTGCTCAACTGTACGTAGCGAATGCCTTGAAAAATCAAATCAAAAATGCTGGCGTGGGAAGTCGTGGGTGTGGCCAACCCAATTCCTACCGCTAACACCAACGCCATGACTGCGTAGGCTATCCGTCGATAGACCGTCTGAGGAAATTTGCTAAGCAAAAACATAGGCGTGCCCCAATTCATTCAATTACAAGACCTGGCGCTAAGGTTCCAAACCGTTGTCAGACAAGGTAACTAGCCGCAACAGGCTAAAGAAAAGACGCACAAAGTACCTCAGAAGTGCCGCCCTATGCTTCAATGGTATCGGCTTCTAGTCCGTCGTGTAGACGTTCCGAAGCCAGTTTTCTCTGAGGCTCTGAGAGTACCCACCGCCATGGCGCTAATTGACTCAAAAGGACGATTGTTTGGCAAGGTCAGCATCCTGGATATGGGTGCAGCGTTGATTATTTTGATGGTCCTTTTTGGCATTTTTCTCTACCCTGGCACGGGTGGTTCCGTAGCCCAGGTGGGCGGCACTACTAAGCCCGTTGAAGTAGATGTGATGGTGCGGGGGTTAACATCTTCGGATCCAGAAGGGTTGTTCAACACCATCAAGAGTTCTGAAACCACAAACATCATCATTCGTAACCAGCCCTACGGTCAGGTTAAGGTTAAGGATGCTCGGTTGTTGCCCCGCAGCACGGCAGTGCCCCAGCCCGATGGCACCGTTAAGGCCTTGCCTGACCCACGCCCAGAGCTTAACTACACCATCGACATGCTGATTACCCTGGAAGGCGAGGCACAGATTACCGACACAGGGCCGGTGTTTGGCAATAGCAAGGTCAAGGTAGGCACGCCCATCGAGCTTGATGGTGACCTCTACAACTTCAACACCAGCGCCGTGGATGTTCGGGTGCTGGAGGGTCAGTCCTCAAACGCTTCCTAGGAGGATGTTCGGAGGATAGCGGTGTGTCTTGTCTTTCATTAGGTTGTTACCACCATGGTTGTTGCCCCCGCTGTTTCAGCTCAGATCGATTGGTTGACCCTGGCTGACCAGGCTCTGGCCGGGGAAATCATCAGTCGAGCGGCAGCCCACCAGGTTTTGTCTGCCCCGGATGCTGACCTGTTGGAGCAACTGGCCGCCGCCTACCGGGTGCGGCGGCACCACTGGGGCAATCGAGTCCGGCTGCATTTTTTGCTCAATGCCCAGAGCGGCCTCTGTCCAGAGGATTGTCACTACTGCTCGCAGTCCAAAATCTCCACCGCTGATATTGAAAAGTACCCCTTTCTAGCCCAGGAGAAAATTCTGGCCGCGGCAGAACGGGCGCATACCCTAAAAGCGGGCACCTTTTGCATGGTGATTTCGGGGCGATCGCCCTCGGAGCGAGTCTTTGGCCAGGTGCTAGAGGCTGTCCGCGCCGTCAAAGCTCGCTACCCCATGAAGCTCTGCGCCTGCCTGGGCCTGCTGGATGAGCAGCAAACGCAACAACTCGCCGCGGCTGGGGTTGATCGGGTCAATCACAATCTCAATACCGCTGAGGCCCACCACGACAACATCTGCACCACCCACACCTTTCAAGATCGGCTGGCTACGCTGCAAGCGGTTCAGGCCGCAGGCATTACCACCTGTTCCGGCGGCATCTTTGGCATGGGCGAATCCGACGATGACATCATCGACATGGCCTTAACCCTACGGCAGTTGAACGTCACCAGTGTGCCGCTGAATTTTCTGATTCCAATTCCGGGCACCCCCTTTGAGGGCCGTAATGAGCTAACCCCAACCCAGTGTTTACGCATTCTCTGCCTGTTTCGTCTGGTGTTGCCCAGCCAGGAAATTCGCATTGCCGGGGGGCGAGAGGTGCAGTTGAGACAGCTTCAACCGCTGGGGTTGTATGCTGCCAATTCAATTTTCATTGGCGATTATCTGACCACCCCAGGCCAAGCGACTCAGGCCGATTTCGAGATGATTCGGGATGCTGGCTTTGTGCTGGAAAGCCCAGATGGAGAGAGTTTAGGGCTGGATGGGTGGCAGTAGTCGGCGAATCTCCTGGCGGCAAACGCGGAGAGCAGGGCTTCGTCCTAGCAAAGCGCTTTGCTGGAGTGCTGTTGTCACTAAGTCAGCGACGGGCACTTGAGGGAAGGTAGGACTCTGGTCAAGACGCTGATACTGTCCTGACTGCAGGCTGTAGATCCTGAGTTGACCGTTTTCATAGCACCACAGTTCAACCACACCCAGAGCGGCGTAGGCATCAAGCTGGGTCTTAGAGGTGACATCTACTTCGATAGCTAAATCCGGTGGCGGGTCGATAGCGAGATTGATCCGTCGCTTACCTCGCATCTGAGCCTGATTAGCAATGTAAAAGCACTGGTCGGGTTCTAGGCCAGTGTCCATGTCCTGTCGCTTAAAGGTAGTAGAGCCAAAACATTCACAGTCCAGCCCCAGCTCGTCTAGCAACAACTTAACAATGTCACCAATTAATTCCTTGTCAACGTCGTGCTCTGGAGTTGGCCTTCTAATTTCGAGAGTACCGTGGTGGTAGGCAATGCGAGCCGCTCGCCAAGTTCGCTCAAAATAGCGTTAAAGTCTTCCCAGCTTAAGGCCTCAATTAATATACGCTGACCAACTGGCAAGTTAAGTTGTTGTAATTGCAGAGTGACCATGCTACTAACCAGGGAATTCACAGAACGTAACGGAGGCTGTTGATCCAGTTGATAACGACTGAAGCACGTAGGGGTTTTGTGGAAAACAGTCTCTCCAGTGGTGTTCAGTGCCCACCTACAGCAGGTATGATTGCTGAACTTGAGTCGAGGATCTTCTG
>CAYUBC010000019.1:0-12555 GCA_964442885.1 uncultured bacterium
TATTCTGGAACTATAAATCCACTCCATCGCACTGAGAAATTATCCTGGGGAACTCCAAGGGCTGGATTACTGGCACCCCAGAAAAAATCAACACTAGAATCAATACGATTGAGAACCGGTTGCCTCAAATTTTTATCTCGAAAATAAGTAGCTTTTAGCCCTTGATTATTGCTTGAATTAATTGTAGAATCAGATGGATTATCTGGAATAAACTCTATACGATCAATGCGTGTATGCTCAGAAGTTGTCGATTTTCCATTTTCAAATCCTTCAAGAGTAAACCTATCATTTGATTTAACTTGAACATCTGCTATTGTTTTTTGAGTAAGCGTCTTATAGTTGGCATGACGGCTGCCTAACTGTTGATTTAAGTTAAACGTCGTCAGCAAGCTTTTCCCTTGCTTCAAGCTTACTTTGCCAATGCCATCATTCTCATCAAAATATGACAACTTAATGTCATATTTCCCAGTTGGCCCCTTAAAACTAAAGGCACCTTTGCCCTTTCCATTAACATTTCCGCCCTTGAGGCTAATGGCTTTTTTTCCAGAGGCTGCAACAATCGACTCAATCCGATATTCTCCTGATAAACTCCAATTCTCTGCCTCAATAATAATGCTCTTGAAGTTCGGCTTTGGAGGATTAGGTTTAGGGTTAGGCTTTGACGGTGGTTTAGAGCCAGGAGAAAGAGATGGTGGATTTTCATTGAAGAAAGCTTTAGCGTCATTAGGATTAGCATCTTCAATTCCGGTCAAAGCATAAAAATGCATGCCAGCATCCGAAGGATCGTTGATTTTATGCTGGGCATTTGCCATTAAATCTCTAGCTTCTTGCAATAGAGGATTCGATGTATTATCTAACCAAACCCATTTATTACTATTAAAGCCGTTGTCCCCCTTCCCATTTTGATCGCGAATTTCTTTCAGTTCTACTTCTGGGAAGCTATTTTGAATATCTATCCAAGTTCGGACATCGTTAATGTCAGGTCGAGTAGCTAAATCTCGACTTTCATTCCAACTAGAGTGAGAGAGTAAAGTGATATTTTTTCGGTTTTCAGAGCTTGTTTTTTCTAGGGCACGGTATATAGCTTCCATTGGTCCACCTTCGATAGCTAAAATCGTTTTCCCGGAATTCAAGATTTTAACGAGTTCGTTAGTGGTCGCATTGATATTAGCTTGGTAGTTATAGGTCTCAATACCAAGCTTTTCAGCAAATGCCGCACTTTCTTGCATAGCAATCACTTGGTCAGACTCATTGGGCTCTCCAAGGTTATTGTTATAGAAAAAAGTAGACTTTTTCTGAACGCCGGCTGCGTTAGTTAATAGTGCTGCGATTGGCAATGCAGCGATGTCATCTTCATCGTTGTTGTTACCATCAAAATGAGAAACAATGTGATCGAACTTGCCAATAAAAGACTTATTGAGAGTAATCATCATTCAACATCCAAAAAACTACAAAGGAAGTGTTTTTCAGCATCCAGGTCTAGCTAGTGTTTGAATTTGAACTAGTAATAAGGATGCCTGAGAAAGTGGCACATGAAAATAGATATCCCATGCCTGGTTTATACACCGTTTTGACATGGAATCTAGCTCATATCTGCAAAATAGAATTCCCCTAATTTTAGGAGAAATCAAACTTTTAACTTTGGTCGACCGAAACCAGTTGAATATATAGATTAGCCTATATAGCTGGATCGGTTTCTGATTTTTCAAGCTAGGTGAAGGCAGAAAGAGTGTGTTGGTTTTTCACGCTAAAGAATATTTTTTATGAGCCTTATAGCCTAGGAAAAACCTACTTCTGTCTTCTAATCTGATCCTAAATATATACGTTTACAGGCACGAGGATGATACAGACATCAAGATTCAGTTGCCTGAAGTCAGCTTTAGGGCATAAAGCTTTCTGAAACATCCAAATCAGAAAGCCTTCGCACAAAGTGTTAAAACCATTCATGAGCTTGTTACACAGTAGTTCAAAAAGAGGTACCGATAGACTCGTGAGGTACCCGATGGACTCTTTGGTAAAGCAGGAACTCGAGGAGCGGCATCAATAAGGGCACAGAAAAATCTACTCCATGCTATTGGGCTATTGATGGATTCTGCGATGTGCTCTGTTAAGCTTTCATGGAAAGATTTGAGAATCCCCATGAATTTACATAACTTAACGAAA
This sequence comes from uncultured bacterium, assembly GCA_964442885.1. Taxonomy (GTDB): domain Bacteria; phylum Cyanobacteriota; class Cyanobacteriia; order Phormidesmidales; family Phormidesmidaceae; genus Nodosilinea. The sequence goes on from CAYUBC010000019.1 coordinate 2,164, forward strand.
ACGAGCCGTCCCATCTGGCGCAGAAGGCTAAAACCAACTCGAAATCTTGGCCCTGACCTATTGAGAGGAGCTCCACTGAACCCTTGTCCTGCGAAGGATTTTTTGGGTACATGAGGGTCGAGAACAGAGGCCTTTAGCCATCGCCGGAGTCGTCAGATTCGTCGCCTCTCCTGATCTTCAGGACGCTCTTGCCCAATTCTGGATCATCCGCTAGGCCTTCAAGACGCACTGTAATGTCGACCAAATCTTAGTATGAAGATACCTGAAGGTTAATTAGGATTAGATTGACGTTGGTTGAGTAGTAAAAAGCTGGCTCTGCGGTATCACCTCAAAAGGCTGATTATCATAGGCCCACTCTAACTGAGCAACAGCCGTACCTTGGCTTTCGTAGTACTGCATCATAATAGGATAAAACTTATCAGATTCCAGGAAAATAGGGGCCTGGCCAGTTGGTGGTGCCTCGCTCCCCCAATTATCAATTAAGAGTTGATTATTAACCCAAAGTCGTACGCCATCGTCAGTCGTGGTTCTGAAACTATAGCTTGATGCATGAGTAGGGGAGACGTATCCATGCCACTGTACTGAAAACATATCTGCTGCTAGCGTTGGATTTGGGCCACTCAATCCCCAATTAAAGTTAACTGTGGGATCAATCCGGGATAAGGCTTTTTGACTCAGAGTTGAATCACTATAATAATCTGCAATCAGGCCGTTTCCTATATTTGATGTTCCAACTGCAGCAGTACTTTTAGTTGGTATGAATTCAATGTAGTCAAAGCGGGCATGTTCTTTGCCATGTTCAATGCCCTTAATATTAAAGCTGTCACCTTGCTGAATAGTTAGCCCGGCAGCAGCTTTATAATGCATGAAATTATGCTTTGTAATGGTAGAATAACCCCTACCTTCTGTGATTAGATCCCAGCCTGTCAAAAAGCTACCATTATGAGTTATTTCTAAAGTTGCCTGGCCGTCATTTTCTTCGATGTAACCAACAACGATGTCGTACTTTCCTGTGGGTCCAGAGAATTCTACTGTAGCCAGTCCTATTTCTTCCTTCGATTTGCCGACTAGACTAGCTAGCTTTCCACCTGAGGCAAAAGGGCTCTTTTCGATCCGATAGCCTGACAATTCCATCGCCTCTGCTTCTATTCGAATGGGTTCTAAAGGCTGATTTTCGCTGTCAATTACTTTGATAGTGACGGACTGGATTTGTTGAGGGTCGATTATCCCATCCCATCCACCTGCATCTGCAAAACTAGCAAAGCTTCCAGATTCAAAGGCCTGAGGAAGGAAAGTTGGCGCAATGTTTGGATCGCCTCCTAAGATCCAGTTAAAGGTAAGACTTAACTCTCCGGTTTCAAAGAAAGCATTGATATTGGTTTCTGTGTTAGGAACAATAGAGAGAATATAAGTGTCTGCTTGATTATCCAGCAGTTCCAAATCCTTTAAAGAAATCTGCCCGGTTGAATTTTCCTTATCTAGAGTGCTTACTAACTCGCCGTCAGCATTAAAAAGCTCAATGTAAAAGTCCTTTAAGGAGAATGAGCCTACATTGGCAATTGCTTCATTGGTATCATTAGTATCTATTTTATAGGAAAACCAGCCTTCAAAGCGCCCATTTGCAAGAAAGCCAGAATTACTGAAGTTTCCCTGTACGCCCAGTTTCACCAGACTATTTCTATTGGCAATAGCAGCTACCTCAACTTGCTGCGGATTGACAATCCCTTCCCATCCTCCTGCCGCTGCATAGCTTGAGAAATAGGCTGAGATAAATTCCCCTGGCGCTTGGTTTGGAACTGCGCTAGGGTCGCCACCTGTTGTCCAGTCAAAAATGATATTAAACTCTCCATGCTCGAAGAAGTCATTTCCTGATGTTTTAGGAACTGCGGAAAAGGTATAAGTATCTGCCTGGGTATCCGAAGGATCACGATCCTGCAGTGAAATTTTTCCGACTGAATTATTCTCATTTAGGCTATCAATTAGATTTTGATTAGCATCAAAGACATCAATTTGGAATTTGGCGACCTCAAACACACCTACATTACTGATGGAACTATTACTATCGAGTGTAGTTGTTGGCGCGTACAAGAACCACCCGATAAAATAACCACCTGCTAAAAATCCTTCACGAGTGAAAGTGCCCTGGATACTGTATTCGACTTTGTTGGTTTCAGCCATGATGTCTCCTGTAGCTTCGTTACTCAGTAAGTTAGGGGTCGCATTAGGGGCAGAGGAGTTAACGCTTGGATGTGAGTCAATAATAGGTACTGCTAAGGAGGGGGCTAATTCATCTTGGTTCATGTAGGCCTTTCCATGAACCGACACGTTAAGATAGGTAAGCATGGTGGCTAAACCTAGAACTAACGGTTTTATGGTTCTCATTAGCATTGAGCCGTTGTGGCTTCTTACCCGTTGCATATGTTTCAGTACACTTGATCTATCGCATCTTATGACATTCTGGCCAGAGCAGTTTACCAATTAGCTAGGTAGAGGGGTGGCTGCTGAATGTGATTGAGTTTACCTCTAAATGTAATTACTGAACTTTGCGCAAAGATCAGGATGGTTTGTATAAAGTTTTTGTGGCGCTCATTACACCGATGGCCCAGCCTGAGTATCAAGAGGATTGGTGGCGCTCTAATTTGATCGTTTGCAGCAATCGGTTTGCCGTTTGGTAGAGTAACTCTCGATACCTGCGAACTTGATATCAGTTGTCGCGCCAACCCACCTGACCATTGAGTTCAGTTTCTTGCTATAGGCGCTCTCAAACCCTTGAAGAATCTTCTCTTGGTCTCCCTATGATTTCCATCCAAGCCCCCCTGCACGTTGCCTTTAATGTCAGCGACTTGGCCCAGGCGGAAGCCTTCTACAGCGGCATTTTGGGGCTGACTTTGGCAGAGCGGCCCCTGTCATTTCCGGGCCTCTGGTACCAGGTGGGCGCGTTTCAGCTTCACCTGATTGTGGCGGAGGGTTACCAAAGCCAGCCTAACAACACCGAAAAATGGGGCCGCAACGCTCACCTGGCCTTTGCCGTGGAGGATTTAGAGGCCGCTAAAACCGCCCTTCTCCAGGCCGGGCACCCCGTACAAAGCAGTGCTTCAGGGCGGGCGGCGCTGTTTACCCAGGATGCCGATGGCAACATTATCGAACTGAGCCAGGCCAGTGCAGGCTAACCGGATGGCAGAGTCGGTGCTGGTGGAATCGGTGCCAACCACATCCTGGCTTGATGAGGGCATGAGCCATTAAGCCAACGAATCTGTTCCCATCAGCTTGTTGAAGATTAGTTTCAAGCGCTTAGCCAGTATTTTTCTAGCCTAGGCGGCTAAATGCTGCTTGAATTAAACAACTGATTCTTAAGATTTTCCTAAGAACGCTCATTTAGCCTGCCGATTAGCTTGATCAATTTGAGAACTTATGTCAATAGTAATGAGGCGATGGGTCACTGTTTGACTCCTTTGGTTGGCTGGTTTTCAGCTGGCCGGTTTCTTATTTTCAATTAAGCGCTGTTAATACCCCTGGCTATGCTGCAACACACCTTAAAACTCTGGACGGGCCTTGGCACCTACGTTCTGGCAAATGCTGGCGCTGCTGCCCTAGCCGTAAGCGAGGCCACCCCGGTGGATTCTGCCCATCTGACGGCGACCCAGGGGCCTGCGCTGGTTAGCCAAGACAACTTCTGTCGGCCCCTGGCGGTAACCGACGGCGGCGAAGGGGGTGAAGGGGGCGAGGGCGGCGAAGGGGGCGAAGGGGCCAGTGAGCCAGCCGCCCCCCAGGTTACGGCCATTGTGTTGCCACCAGAGCAGCGGTTTCGCGATCGCCAGATCGTCACTGATTTTGTTGAGGAGTTGATTGTCCCCAACTATGAATTGCTGACCGAGCGCTCCGGTGAGCTGGCTGAGGCCATCGCTGTCTTTGTGCAAACACCCACCCAGGCAAATTTAGACGCCGCGCAGGAGGCCTGGCTGGCCGCCCGCATCCCCTGGGAACAGAGTGAAGCCTTTGCCTTTGGCCCCGCCGCTTCCCTGGAACTGGATGCCCAACTGGATGACTGGCCGCTGAATGAAACCGATGTGATTGCCGTGCTCAACAGCTCTGAGGCGTTAACGCCAGAGTACGTGGCCAGTTTGCAAACCAGCCAGAAGGGCTTCCACGCCATTGCCTTTTTGCTGTTTGGCCTGGATGCCGACAAAACGCTAGACGCCTTTACCCCCAGAGACTTTGAATACCTGGCCGCCATTGGCCCCGTCTTTGACCAAACCGCTAACGACTTGCTGGCCAGTTGGACGGAGGGGCTGGAGGGGTTTCCACCCTACGCAGACGAGTTTGTAAGTGCCGGGGAGGGCAGTAGCGCCTATCCTACGGTGCAAGCGGCTGGGGAAGAAATTGTGCAGGGCATTTTGGGGATTTTAGACGAGCTGGGCAACATCAAAATTGGGGAAGCTCTGGATAGCCAAAATCCCTTTTTGTTGGAAAGTCGCTTTGCCCATAGCTCTCTGCAAGACTTTAAGGACAACCTGATTAGCGCCGAAAATGCCTACCTGGGCAGCTTTGCCCTCAAGGGCACCCAGGGAGAAGGGTTGAGTGACTTTGTGACCGCCATTGACCCGGCCCTGGATGCCGAGATTCGGGTGCGGATGGAGACGGCCCGCATGGCGCTGGAGGAGATCCCTGACCCCATTGAGCGCAGCCTCTGCGATGCCGCTGCCCGCCCCCAAATTGAGGCGGCCCAGGAGGAGATCCTGGCTCTCTTTGAGACCTTTCAGACGCGGGTGTTGCCGCTGGTGCAGCAGTAATGGCTATTCAAGGAAGAGCCGGACGATTCTGGCACCGCAGACTTTGGCCAGGACTAATTGCCATGCTGGCTGGTCTTGGCCTGGCGACGCTGCTGCATGGGCCAGGTTACTCCCAGGCATTGCCCCTCCTGGCAGGCGGCGAGACAACGGTGCATAACCGCACCTCGCGCGCCTACGAGCAACCCGCCCCCAACCTGAATGCCTACTGGGCCGACCAACACGCCGAGGGCGATCTGGCCTTTGAAGCTGCCTTTGTGACGGCTCCGGCCCCCGTTAACCCTGGCCTGGGGCCGCTGTTTAATGGCGCTTCCTGCGCTGGTTGCCACCTCAAAAATGGCCGGGGTATGCCCAAGCAGGGGCAGCGGGTGGTGCGGGTCAGCGGCCTAGAGGCGGCCAAGCTAGAGCCCGGCGATAGCCCGTGGGTCTATGCGCCAGAGTCCCCAGCCCCTGGGGGGAATGCTTTCCCGGTGCCGGGTTTGGGGCTTCAGGTGCAGGAGAATGGGGTTCACGGCGTTGCCCCAGAGGCGGTGGTGCAGGTGACCTGGCAGGAGCAAGCGGGTCGTTATGGGGATGGCACGCCCTACAGTCTGCGATCGCCCTATCTCCAGCTCCTGCGCCCAGACAACACCCCCCTGGCGACCGAGGTGCTGATGTCTAACCGCATTCCGCAACCGGTGTTTGGGGCGGGTTTGCTAGAAGCTGTCTCTGAGGCCGACATTCTTCAGCAGGCTGACCCCGATGACCGGGATGGTGACGGCATTTCGGGCCGCCCCAACCGGGTTTGGGATGTGGTGAGGCAGGCTCCGGCCCTGGGCCGGTTCGGCTGGAAGGCTAATACTCCCACCCTGCTGCAACAGTCTGCCGCCGCCTACGTCAACGACATGGGCGTGACGAACCCCCTCTTTCCCGCCGCCGATGGCTCCCAGGATATTGACATGGCAACCCTGACGGCGGCAGCGGTTTATGTGCAAACCCTGGCCGTACCGGCTCGAACGCTGCTGGAGGATCCCCGCGTTCAGCGAGGAGAGCGGCTGTTTGCCGAGGCCAACTGCACCGCCTGCCATCTCTCGACCTGGCGCACGGGGGAGCATCCCATTCCCGCCCTGGCCAACCAGACCATCCACCCCTACACCGACCTGCTGCTTCACGACCTGGGGGCCGAACTCGCCGATGGTCGCCCCGATTTTGAAGCCTCCGGCAACGAATGGCGCACAACACCGCTGTGGGGTATTGGCCTGGCTCAAACGGTGCTGCCCTATTCAGGCTTTCTCCACGATGGCCGGGCGCGCACCCTGGAGGAATCAATTCTCTGGCACGGTGGCGAAGCAGAACTGGCTAAGGAAACCTTCCGCACCCTGTCAGCAGAGGATCGGGACGCGCTGATTTGGTTTCTGCGATCGCTGTAACCAGTCTCCGCCAATCTTCCGTGTAGGGTTGATTGGGTATCAACTTAATGCGAGAATTTTTCTCCAGGATGGTAGCCAGGAGACAAAAACCAGTCGATTTCCTGCCTCTGTCTCCTGGCTATTTATTATGCCTGGATTATCCAGCTTAAGTTGAGGGCTAATTTCTTTACTAAAACATTAACTACCGACTGAGCGATTTCCTTTTTAATAGGAGAGTGAGCAAAGTTCCCTGTTATCTATAATTGCAATCTTGCTAAAGCCCTGACTTAGTGCTTTAGACACATCCCTTTCTATCATTACTATGCACCTATGAAACAAGCTACTTTGCCTGCTCTACTATTTACAGCAGTAGTTTTTGCTGCGCCGCTTCCGAGCCAGGCTAGGGTTAGTGATACTATTAAGTCTGGGCCTGAAATCAACGAAATTTCTCAGCGTACTACGTTGCTGATTGTAGGTTTCTCTCGCGACCAGCAGCCTATTGGTCATGGTTCAGGTTCATTAATTGCTAAAGAAGGTAATACCTGCGTTGGTGTTACTAATGCCCACGTGATTGATCCACCAGGCGCTTCCTTTGTTGTCAGAACCTATGATCAACAGGTACATGAAGTCACTAATGTGCAAGCGTTCGCTAACGAAGATTTGGCAGTGGTTACGTTTGAATGTCAGGGTAACTATGAGCCCGTTACCATCGCAACCTATCAACTGTCACCAGGGCAAACGGTATATTTGTCAGGCTGGCCGGGGGATGGCACTCCCACTGGCGATTTAACCCGCCAATTTACTAGTGGTTCCATATCTACTCTGTTGGATAGACCAGTAGAAGGCTATCAGGTAGGCTACACTAACGTCACCCGCAGCGGCATGTCTGGTGGTCAGGTGCTTGATGATGCAGGCCGACTAGTGGCTATTCACGGGATTGGCACCCTTGAAGATGCTGCAGTTGTGGCACAGAGGTTGAATGTGCCCTTAGATACAGCCCAAGGGCTAGCGCAAAAGACTGGGTTTAACTATGGCATCCCGGTCGCAACCTTTTTAGGAAGAGCCTCGCAAGCCGGGCTTAATTACCCCTACGATGTGGTGTTTTCAACTCCTCAGGCTGCCACATCTGGAGCAGTTACCGAACCAGGGAACTATGTGCACCAACCCGATGCTAGCGATAGCGTCAGTTTTAGTGACATGCTGGGTAATGTGAATCAACTGCTTGACACCGTTAATCGAGTTTGCATCCTTTTTAGATGCTAATGTGTGGGTGATTTCTACTATTAAGACACACCCTTCGAGAAGCAAGTTAGTAGGTTGGGTGAAACGAAGCGAAACCCAACATTAGAGCGAGTTTTGTTGGGTTCTGCTAGCGCGTCATCCAGCCTACAAATTAAGGCTGGAGAGACCCCTCTCGTTAGCCACTAAGCCAGTGCTGTTTCTGCCTCTAACGCACACACTTTGGCGGGCTGCCGAGATACAACCCGCAACTCGTGGGGATAGCGAGGACGCGGATCATTCACCAGCCAGATAGGGGGCACCATCATTGCTTCGTAGTAATCAATTTCGTAAAAGCGACCGGGCTGGTCGCAAAGTTCGACGACCGTGCCAGGCAAAAACTCAAACATCTCATCCCAGTCAATGGGGGAATCCGTAATCATAGGATTAATTCAATCAAAACGCTAACGCGCTAACGGGTTTACTTGATTGGGCTATGGCCATAGCATCGGGCCATAGCCGCTAGATTTAGCAATAGAAGTAGCTTCTATCCAGGACGATTTCGCCGTGGTCAGGCACCCAGGCTACCCAGGTGTTGCCGGACTCTTGGCAAAGCAGTTTGGCTTCCTGTGCAGCATAGGGGCTGGGGGGTTGGAGCAACTTCACCCAGGTATCACGGGTGTAGGTGATATGGCAGGTCGGATGCCAAGACATCACCTCAGCATCCTCAAGGGCCACTTGAATAGAGTCGATGGTTTGGGTCAGCATAGGAGATACTCGTCTCGACAGGGCTAACTGGCGCAAAAGCTCTCCCAGCTCTCAGCCGAAGGCTGGAACCAAGAAAACATTTCTGTATTCAATGATACGGAATTAGCCGTTTTTAAGCAAACCCTCACTTATCAGATAACAAGTTTCTTATCATTACTACAAAATTTCCTCATGGAGAATGATGACCATGTTGTTCAAGCTCTTGATTCTTCTGCACACCCTGGGGGCGACGGTATGGACTGGTGGCCATCTGGTGTTAGCGGTGACTGTGTTACCCACCGCCCTCAAGCAGCGGGATCCGGCCATCATCCACCAATTTGAAGAACACTTTGAAAATTTTGGTCTAGTAGCGCTGGTGCTCCAGGTAATTACCGGGCTGTGGCTAACCTGGATTTATTTCCCAGGGTTCCAGGGCTTTTGGGGCTTTGACTCCTTCCTTTCTACCTACATTGGCCTGAAACTGTTGCTGCTGCTAGGCACCCTGGCTCTGGCCATTCATGCCCGATTTTTTATCATCCCTAAATTAACGAAGGAAACCTTAAACTCCCTCGTGTACCACATCGTGGGGGTGACTACGCTGGCGGTGTTGTTTGTGGGGCTGGGAGCTGGTATTCGGGTGGGCGGCTTTTCCTAGCGCCGCCTGGGCCGGGGTTATAGCTTACACTGTTGGCCAACTGATGGACTCACTTACCGTTAGCTATCGTGATGTCCTGACCAGGCTATCTGTGACTTCTGCCTGAACGGTCGTCTCCCGTGAATGCCTACAGCTCAGATAGAGAGTCTCAGGTTTTCTACCCGGCATTCTCAGAACTTTTTCAGGGATAACTCAGACTCAGGAGTCATCCTGGTCAATAAGGTTGGTTGAGTCTTCGCCGGATCGTCAAATGCGCTAGGCTGGCGCGATGGCCTATGTTCCCTATTACTTACTATGACTACTACAGCATTAGGTGCTCAAGGCCAAGATTGTCTGATGATTTTTGCCCGCTACCCTATCCCTGGCCAGGCTAAAACCCGGCTGATTCCAGCTTTGGGGGCAGAGGGTGCGGCTCAGCTCTACCGTCAGCTAGCGGAGCATACGGTAGGGCAGGCCAGGGTTTTGCAGCGTCAACGAGGGATCACAGTGATGCTGTGGTACACCGGGGCTGAGAACGCGACTATGCGAGGTTGGCTGGGCGATGGGTTGGTCTATCACCCTCAGCCCCAGGGGGATTTGGGCGATCGCCTCACGGCGGCCTTCCAAACTGCGTTTCAGGAAGGCTATCGCGCTGCCATAGCAATTGGCACCGACTGCCCCCAACTGGATGCCGCCACCTTAGAGCAGGGTTTCCTGGCCCTCCAGCCATATCCCCTGGTACTGGGGCCAGCCAGCGACGGGGGCTATTACCTGATTGGTCTGCGGCAGCTCGTCCCTAGCCTATTCCAGGGTATTGCTTGGAGTACGGCGAGCGTGCTGGCTCAAACCGTTGCTCAAGCTGCCCAGGCGGGCCTAACCCCGGCTTACCTGCCCACCCTGACCGATATTGACACGCCGGAGGATTTAGAGCTTTGGGATCAGCTGCCGTTACGCCAAACAACCTAGACTATGACGCACCTGAGGCCGCCAGGATTTCTATCATTATCCCGACGCTGAATGAAGCCAACACCCTGCCCGCCACGCTGCAAACCCTGCAAAGGGCGGCTCATGTTGAGGTGATTGTGGCCGATGGCGGTAGCCGCGATGAAACCTGTGATCTAGCTGCCGCCATGCAGACTAAGGTGGTGATTACCAGATCTGGTCGGGCTAGCCAAATGAATCAGGGAGCGGCGCTAGCCACAGGGGAAATTCTGCTGTTTCTCCATGCCGATACCACGCTGCCTGCCAACTTCGATAGCTGGATTCGCCATACCCTCAGCCAGCCTGGGGTAATCGCCGGGGCCTTTGAGCTAGCCATTGACGACACCGCTTGGGGACTGCGCTGGGTGGAGCGGGGGGTGAAGCTGCGATCGCGCTGGCTGCAAATGCCCTACGGTGATCAAGCCCTGTTTATGCGGAGAACTCTATTCCAGGAGCTAGGCGGCTTTCCGGCCCTGCCACTGATGGAAGACTTTGAGTTAGTCCGGCAACTGCGGCGGCGAGGTCGGGTCGCGATCGCACCGGTGCCAGTGCTCACCTCAGGGCGGCGCTGGCAAAAGCTAGGCATCCTTCGCACCACATTGATCAACCAGGGCATTATCCTGGCTTACCTGCTAGG